>CAIWTR010000524.1 GCA_903915615.1 uncultured Armatimonadota bacterium | reverse complement strand
GAGGAGCCATTGCGTGCAGCTTCCTCAAAGTCACGCTCCTTCGCTTTTCCGACTGTGACCATAATAATCGTGCCGATCACCGCCAGCACAACGGCCATCCCACCGTGCTGCAGCATCGGATGTGTCCACCATGGGTCACAGTTCGCACAGCGGCCATCCGTCCCGCGACGCATCCCGCAGTCCACACACCAACCACTCTCCATCGCGTAGTTCATCAGAGCGACCCCCGATTACCGTGTGAATGCTTTGGTCCCGTGGCCGGTTCGGTGAGATGTTCGGCGAGGGCGTAGACTTCATCCGATGTTGGCGCGGAGAGCTTTGGGAAACGCTTGATCAGAAGTGCCTGCAGCGATCCGACAACCGGAACACCAATCAACATCCCGACCAACCCAAAGAGACTCGCTCCGAGAAGTAAGGCAAGCATCGCAAGTAACGGATGAAGCCCGATACCTCCACCAACAATCCGCGGCGTAACAACATTGTCAAACACCATGTTCAGCGTGAACAGTAAACCGATCTCCGCGCCAACCCACGACATTGGAATATGCCCAATCACCGCAACAATAAGAGTCAAAAGAGCGGTGCCAAGGAAACCGACATAGGGGACGGCATAGAGCACGCCTGCCACGACGCCGACGAGGAGCGCATAGGATCGAATACCAGGCGCGACAATGCTCATCAACAGGAGAGCCGCCGTTGCTACAACCCCGTACAGGAGGGAAACCTGAACCATCCCACGGAGGTAGTTTCCGAAAATGCCGCCAATCTCCCGCAACGTGTCCACCACCATCAGTCGGGATGACTCAGGAAGCAGAAAGAGTAGCCGTGCACGGAGCTTTGGAAGGTCGCTAAGAAGCGTAAAGGCAACAATCGGGACCAAGACAAGCTGAAGGATGTTACCGACGCCGCCAATCAATGCGTTGGCGAAGTTGGATCCATACCGCCGCGCTAGCATCGTCAGCTGCTCGGAGTACTGATTTGTCACATCCTGAAGGGTGGCTGGGAGCGCGAATGGCCCGATAGTCCGATGGGATGCTAGCCAAGTGTCAGCCCATGCTTGCAGCTCGGCTGGACCATCCGATGACACCCAATCCATGAGGGCCCGGACCTGCGCAATCAGAACGGGGACTATCAGGATGATGAGTGCTGCGAAGACAAGCAGGAAACCGACGCCAGATATCGCGACGGCGATAGAGCGCTTGCCGCGGGTGATGCGGTGAATGTCTTGAAGACGCACGACGATTGGGTCGAGGAGCAGCGCGCACAACCCACCAGCGAGAAAGGGGGTAGCGATCGAAAGCAAAGCCTGCCCACCAATATAGAGGGCGTAAAGGCAAAGCAATGCGGCCGCCGCACCAAAAACGGCAAAAAAGCCATTTCGGAAAGCAGACTTGGGCGGTGTCATCGCAGAATTATCCAATCGGTTGGCGACTTAAGAACTATGCATCAAGACGCGCAGCAAGCTCTTCCTTTGTCTTCTGGTACGCATCTTTTCCAACTTCAACAGAACTAGACAGGCTGTCCCGTGTCCGGTCTGCCAGTTCTTTTGCACGGGTTGCGAGCTCCGAAGATGCATCGTTGAGGCGGTCAATCGCCTCTTCAGCCTTACCCTTGATGTCGGAGCGCAGCTCTTCGCCCGTCTTTGGTGCGAATAACAGGCCGAGAACTCCGCCAATGGCAACACCTACAATGAGGCCTGCAGCAACACCCAGAACTACCGAGCTGTCATCACGATCTTCATAACGTGCCATCTAATTACCCTCCAGCAACACACATCATCGGCGTTACCAGCCTCGTTGTTCAGGCTTGTTCTATCCGTTGAGTTATCGTTCCACCACCCAATACCCAATCCGTGCGCTGTCCAGTTCCATAAAAAACCGCAGCTTGACCCGGAGTGACCGCGCGTAGCGGTTCATCAAAGAGGACATCCACCAAACCATCCGAGCGCAGACGCAGGACAGCCGGCTTTGATTCCATGTTATATCGAATCTTGACCTCACACGGGATGCCTTCGCCCACGGCTGGTTCCGCCAAAGAAACCCATGTCAAATCCTCTACGACACAGCCTGCCGCAAATAAGTCATCGTCATCCCCGACAACCACTGTATTCGTCTCAGCATCCACCTGAATCACATAGAGCGGGATACTTGAACCAACATTAATGCGCTTGCGCTGCCCGACGGTGTAGCGCGCGATGCCATCATGGGTGCCGCGGACCTTCCCACTTGTATCTACGAACTGACCAGGAACCAATGTCTCTGGGGCCGTTTCCTCGAGAAATTCCGTGTAGTTGCGGTCCTGAACAAAGCAAATCTCCTGCGAGTCCGGCTTATTCGCAACCGATAGACCATAATCACGGGCCAGCTGACGGGTGACATCCTTGCTCGGAAGCTCGCCAAGAGGCATCGTCATACGCGCAAGCTGATGCTGCAGCGTCGCATAAAGCGCATACGTCTGGTCTTTCGAGCCATTTTCCGCGCGGCAAAGGACGTGGCGACCATCCGCTCCAAGCCCGTGATGTACACGCGCGTAATGTCCGGTCGCCAGATAATCGGCACCAAGGGATGTCGCTTTCTCAAGCAACGCATCGAACTTAATGTAGCGGTTGCAGTTGACACATGGGTTTGGAGTTCGGCCCCGCTGGTAGTCCTTTATAAAAGGCGCGATGACCTTTTCAGCGAAGGGCTCCCGGTAGTTGAGGACGTAGTGGGGAATCCCGATGCGATTTGCCGTGCGGCGAGCATCCTCGACCGCTCCCAGCGAACAACACCCCGCACCCTTGGTCTCGTGTGCCGATTCCTGCCAGATTTGCAGCGTGACACCGATTACATCATGGCCCTGCTCCTTGAGCAGAGCAGCTGCGACGGCGCTATCGACGCCGCCAGACATGGCGATTACTACGGTCTTAGGGGATGACATTGCACCAAAGTATACCAATTCGGAGCCATCGTGATGTGTGGACTGTCCTTTGATGTATGTCCGTCGGGCTTCATCAGCAATTTTTGAGAAAGGATGCGATTTAAGTATGCATTGATGCGGTTTCCCCTACAGGAATCATCCACATATCCCTATAAAAAGGCCTATCATGGTATATTGGCAACGGCCAGTGGTGGGTACCAAATGGCATTGGGAGGAAGCACGTGACGCATCGCTTCGTTAAGTTCGGGTTCGCAGGCATTGCAGCTTCGCTGAGCCTTGGAAGTCTGTTGACTGGTTGTGGCGGTGGAGGTGTGGATCAGGATTATCTCGATTCCAGTTCCCGCGCACTTATCGGAACATACAGCAAGACTAGTATTTCCGCGCTTGGCACACGGGTTACCTGTGGTGATGCCAGCAGTGTCGTTGGAGATCCTAAGACAGAGCTCAAGGACCGCAATGTGGTCATCGATGTCTGTACACCAACCGATACAATCACCTTCTCCGAAGATGGACGCTACGCGATCAAGTCGTATGGCGGAACAGAAGCCGGAACCTTTACCCGTGACAACCAGCGCCTTGAGCTGGTCCGTGACACGGAAAATGGCACCGGACTGTCAACTCCATACCAGAAGACGGTTTACACGCTTTCTGGAAGCGGCACAGACCTCGTCTTCACCCCAACCGCTCAACCGGTTGGCTACCAGAAGATCGATCCAGCTGGCGCTGCATTCAACGTGGACAACACGCCTAACTACGACAACCTTGCTCCAAAGGCAAACTTGGATGGCACTCTTGCAATCCTTTGGTTGCCAAATGCAGACTGCAAGCCTGTTCTCAAGAGCAACCTGTCCATCGTTCCTGAGCTGATTGCGGATGCCAAGGAAGCCATCGATGCCCGTGGTTTCTCCAAGCGCTACGTTGTGACGTATACCTTCGGCAAGAAGTAATACGCATCGGTTTGGAAATTGTGCGAGCCCCCGCCTCCGGCGGGGGCTCGCTTGCATTTAAGCCGCGAAACGCTTAAGGAGAATTTGAACACTTAACACCCCTTTACATCCACCGGCCATAGACCGTGAAGGCACCCCACCTTACACACATGGCGCTTCGAGTATATTGATGCCATGCACAAATCCAGCATCACCGCAGGGCTCACCGTGGCACTCTTGTCTGCATTCCAAACATCCACCATGGGACAGACAACCGCAACCTACCCCCTCACCCCACGCGTGCTCCAGCTCATCGGGAAGCTAACACTCACTGAGAAACTCTCCCTCGTCCGCGGAGGCGAAGATCCAAATAACCTCGGACAGGCTGGCTACATCCCCGGTGTGCCGCGCCTTGGTATCGGGCCGCTCCGCCTCACCGATGGCCCAGCAGGGAT
>CAIWTR010000523.1 GCA_903915615.1 uncultured Armatimonadota bacterium | reverse complement strand
CTGCCGCGCCATCGCCTTCGATAAAACCCTCACTCCCATCGCAACCCACCAAAAGTCCTTTACGCAACACTTCCCGCAAAGCGGCTGGGTCGAACATGATGCCGATGAAATTCTGGATGTCCAAAAGGCAGTCTTGGATGCTGTTATCCGCGATGTCGGCGCGCACAATGTCGCAGCGATTGGCATCACAAATCAGCGCGAAACCGCCGTTGCCTGGAGCCGCTCCACCGGCAAAACCCTCTGCAAAGCAATCGTTTGGCAATGCCGCCGCACAACCCCACTCTGTGAGGAAATCCGCGCGAAGGGCCTCGCGGGTGACATCCGCGACCGGACAGGCCTCCTGGTGGACCCTTACTTTTCTGCGACAAAGTGGGCCTGGATGCTCAAAAACATCCCGGATGTTGCCGCCGCCGCGCGTACCAATGACCTCGCCCTCGGCACCATCGACAGCTGGCTCATCCACGGCCTGACAAAGGGCACAAGCCACGTCACCGACACCAGTAATGCCAGCCGGACGCTGCTCTTTAATATTAAAACCCTGAGCTGGGACCCGGTGCTCTGCGACATTTTCGATGTTCCTGCCGCTGCGCTCCCGACAGTACTGCCATCGGATGCAACGTTTGGACACTACACCTTTGCTGGCATCCAGATTCCCATCCGCGCCGTCCTCGGTGACCAACAGGCTGCACTCTTTGGGCAGGGCTGCTTTGGACCCGGGATGCTCAAATGCACCCTCGGGACAGGCTCATTCCTGCTCGTCAATGCTGGAACAGCTCCACCCACACCACCCGCCGGCATCTTGGGTACCATCGCCTGGACACTGGGTAGCACCACAACCTACGCCCTTGAAGGCTCGGTCTTTATCGCCGGTGCCGCGGTTCAGTGGCTCCGGGATGGCCTTGGCATCATCGTCAACTCCTCCGATGTCCAGACACTTGCGGCAACCGTCCCCGATGCAGGCGGCGTTGTCTTCGTTCCCGCGCTCTCAGGTCTTGGCGCGCCTTATTGGAATCCAAATGTCCGCGGCACCATTTTCGGAATCACCCGCGGGACGACGAAAGCACACATCGCCCGCGCAACCCTGGATGCCATCGCCCTGCAAAATGCCGACCTTGTGGATGCGATGCGTCCCGCGCTAACCGAAGAAATCACGGAGCTGCGCATGGATGGTGGAGCCGCCGCAAACGATGAACTGATCCAGCTTCACGCAGACTTTACGGAATGTATCGCTATCCGACCAGCCTGCCTTGAAACCACCGCACTTGGCGCCGCGGCGCTCGCCGGGCTGGCATCCGGGCTCTTTTCATCCATAGGAGACATCGCATCGCTGCTCCGAAATGGCCAAAGCGTTTGTGTTCCTTATGCCACGGATAAAACCCGTCATCAACGGGAACAATGGAACAGGCTTGTCGCTGCATTGGATAGCCTCGAAACGACCGGAAACACTCCATGAATACGCAATACCCACAACCTGAAGTGCACCCAAACCTCTATTACTATCGGCCACCTGCACCATTTCCAAGCCGCCCGGTCATCACGGCGGATGTCTGCGTCTACGGTGCAACTGCCGCGGGTGTCGTCGCTGCTGTCGCCCTCCGGAAACGTGGGCGCAGCGTCGTCATCATAAACCCAAGCCGCTTCGTCGGCGGGATGACATCCGGTGGGCTCTCGTTCACCGATACCGGAGTTCAGACTGTTATCGGAGGACTCAGCCGTGAGTTCTACCGCGAATGCGGGGCTCACTACGGTAAGTCGGAAGAGTTCAAGTTCGAGCCGCACGTAGCCGAGCGCGTTCTCCTCGAGTGGCTGGTGGAACACCAGGTCACCGTCTATCACGCACAGTTTGTCGACAAAGTCGAAATGAAAGGCCAAGTGATCAAGCGCGTGATTTGCACGAGCGGGATGACCGTGGATGCCAAAGCGTTTATCGACTGCTCCTACGAAGGCGACCTGATGGCGCGTGCTGGTGTCAAGTACACCGTTGGACGGGAATCCAACAGCGTCTATAACGAGACCATCAATGGTGTTCAGGTCCGTAATCTTCACCAGTTCAAAAACGACATCAAAATCGACCCGTACATCGTGGAAGGCAACCCGGCATCCGGGCTCCTCCCAGGAATCGACCCCGCCCCCCTTGGTGCCATCGGCAGCGGTGACAGCCGTGTGCAGGCGTACAACTTCCGGATGTGTATGACGCAGTTTGTGCCGAATCAGCGTAAATCTGTAAAACCCATCAGTTACAACAAAGCCAACTATGCCCTCGTCACACGGCTCCTGAAAGCCAACTACAACGAATGGTTTGGCAAGTTCGACCCCATCGTGATGAACAAAGTCGATCACAACAACCACGGTGCAGTTTCGACCGACTTTATCGGTGGAAGTGATCGCTGGCCGGATGCATCCTACGCAGAACGTGAAGTTATCTTCCAGCAGCATGTCGCCTGGCAGGCGGGGTGGTATTACTACCTCTCGAGTGAAGGTGATGTTCCAGACACCATTAGCCTTAGGATGTCTGGTTACAAGATGTGTCTCGATGAGTTTCCACGCACCGGTGGATGGTCACATCAGCTGTACATCCGGGAAGCGCGCCGGATGGTCTCCGATGCGGTGCTGACCGAGCGCGAGTGTCGGGGGACGCGGGTGTTCCGTGACAGTGTTGGGATGGGATCCTACAACATGGACTCGCACAACTGCCGCCGGTTTGTGGATGCCAATGGCTTTGTCCGCAACGAAGGGGATGTCCAAGTGGGCGTCAAGCCGTATCCCGTGTCGTATCGCTGCATCGTCCCCCGTACTGGCTACTGCACCAATATCTGGGTTCCCGTTGCCTTGTCCGCATCGCATATCGCCTTCGGCAGCGTCCGGATGGAACCTGTCTTTATGGTTCTCGCCGAAAGCGCCGCGATCGCGGTAGATTTCGCACTTGATAAGGGGACGCCTGCTCAAGCTGTCCCGTATTCAGCACTGCGTGCACGCCTCGCCGCCGCCGGGCAGATTCTGCAAGCGCCCTAATTAGTCATCATCGGTGGCCGGGTGAGCTGGTGCCTGCACGGCGAGCGGCTCTGTGATTCTCGCAACGGGAAGGAGGCAACGACGGGCGGACTCGAGGCGGAGGAGATCTCCGTGCGCCAAACCCGTCGGTGCAATCAGCTGCTTCAGAAAGCTGGTCATGCGCTTAGCGACATACTGCTCAGCCCACTTTTCTTTGGCATCCGTGACACCCGGCCGCCCCTT
>CAIWTR010000522.1 GCA_903915615.1 uncultured Armatimonadota bacterium | reverse complement strand
CTTTGCCTCGATGAGGTCCCAGATCTTCTGGTTCTCTTCGGGGAAGGCGAGGCCTACGCCGGCGATCCAGCCGACGGCTCCGAGGAGGGCGCACTCCATCACCAATGTGTCAACACCGGCGAAGATTGCGTAGCGGTCACCGACGGCATTGCGGATATCCACGATGCGGCTGGTATCGGCACTGGATTCCTTGATGGCCTGGAGGTTTGGAAGGTCTGCGAGCTCAGCGAGCATGTCGGCCGTGATGTCAACCGTATATCCAACCGGGTTGTTGTAGATCAGGATAGGCAGCGATGTCGACTTGGCAATCGTTCGGTAGTGAGCCAGCGTCTCGCGGCGGTCGGCCTTGTAGACCATCGCCGGGAGGACCATCACGCCGCTTGCTCCGACATCTTCACACTTCTTGATGTACTCGATGCCTGCGCGGGTGGACATTTCTGCAACGCCGCTGAGGACTGGGACGCGGCCATTTGCGACCTTGACGGCATGCTCGACGACGGCGACTTTCTCCTCGGTGCTGAGACACTGGTTCTCGCCGAGGGAGCCACACATCACGAGACCGGTGATACCACTTTGAATCAAACGCTCGAGGTGCACGCCTGTCGCATCGAGGTTTAGCGACTGGTCTTCATTCAGCTGGGTGGTGGACGCAGGGAAGACGCCGCGCCATACGATGGGAGTAGACATACCTCTATTAACCTTGCTCGCCGCGGGTTCGTCAATGAACATGTCTACGAAAGGCATGTGCAATTTCACGATTCCGCGGTCTAAGCAGCGGCAGCTCTCACCAGATTAGTTCCTGTAGATGTCGTCTTCTTCCAGGTCCTTAGGGTCAATCCAAGGCTCGCCATCATCTTCACGGGTCAGGACGGTCAGCACTTCAACGTGTGCAGTCTGTGCGAACATATCGTAAGGAGTGATGCTCTTGACGGTCCAGCCGACGGACTGGAGTGCGCGCAGGTCACGGACCATCGCCGGGACGTGGCAGCTCAGCAGAATAAGCGTGCGCGCTCCGTAGCCGTGCAGCTTGCGGGCAACGGTGTCAAGACCAGCACGTGGCGGGTCGGCGACAATCAACTCCGCATGCGGGGCGCCATTACGAACATAGTGCTCGACGGAGTCATCGTGGACCTTGATGTTCAGCGAGCGGCGCTTAGACTCGGCCTTCGCGGAGCCTGCGAGCAGCGGGTTGGATTCGACAGCGATGACCGGGATGTTCCGCTGCGCCATCGCGAACGCAAAGTTTCCAGCACCTGCATAGAGGTCGGCTGCGCGCTGCGGCTTGCTGGCGGCGGCAATATCGGCCACTGCCTGGATGAGGGCTTCGTTGATCACACGATTCGCCTGTTGGAAGCCGCCGGCGACTGCCCACTGCTCTGCGCCATCGATGGTCCGGTGGACGTGGCTTCGTCCATAAACCGCCTTGACCGCGCCTCCGATGCGCAGCTGGCCGCCATCAAAGTCACGGGAGAGCTGTGCGACGATACGGTCAACGGCGACCTTTTTCGGGCTTCCCTTAATGTCTAGGACGCCGAAAACGCCGTTGTCACCCTCTTCGATGAAGAGCTGGGCATCGTGGTCGAGGGGGATTCCGCGAATCACGATGCCTTTGGCGATGCGCTTCTCAATACCGGGTGTCGTAACCGGACAGGCGGTCGGAGGCATCAGGCGGTGGGTCCGGCGCTCAAAATAACCGGCGCGCGCACCGGCGACCTGAAGCGTGACGCGCTGGCGGTAGCCAAACTCAGGGCCTTCGACGACGGGCTCAACCAGCGAGACGAGCTCGGGGAGGCCACCGGTCGCGAGGCTGTCCTGCACCATGGTGCGCTTGGCGATCAGCTGCGCGGGGTGCGAGAGGTGCATCGTGTGGCAGCCGCCACATTTTCCATAGTGCGGGCAAAGGGGTTCAACGCGATCAGCGGAAGGATTCGGGATGCTGATGGCTTCGGCTTCGAGGTGCTTTGACCACATCCGCTGAACCTGAACGAGAGGAGTTTCTCCAGCGGCGGTGTAGGGCACGAAGGCCGTCATTCCGATATGCGGAGAGCCTTCAGGACCAGTGACATTTCCCACGAATGCGCCATTGGATGACAGGTTTCGGATTGAGACTTCGAGTGGCGTCTCCGGGATTGGCTTTTCGTTCGTTCGGGGTGTCATCGTGCTTTCCTTGGTGGCATCTGGTGCCGGACCGCGCCGGTGAAATCTTGTGGATGCCCGTAGATACTATCGGATTGTGTGCAATCGTGGCGGTTGGTCAGGATTTGATGCGGATGGTGTACATTAACCTACAGATATGGCTATCCGCTCGATTCCCCTTTTTCCGCTCAATTTGGTGATGTTGCCAAAGATGATTTTGCCGCTCCATTTGTTTGAAGAGCGCTACACAGAGATGCTGGAATATTGTGTCGACCGGGAAAGTGCATTTGGCATCGTGATGTTGCACGGCGTCGATGTCACAACGGGTGAGCCGATGTATCACTCTGTTGGATGTACGGCTGAGTTTGTGCGTGTCGATCCTACGAAGGATGGCCGTTACAACGTACATGTGGCTGGGGAAGAGCGTTTTCGTGTGCTTGATACCCACGACGGGATGTCATTTCGGATGGCATTGGTGG
>CAIWTR010000521.1 GCA_903915615.1 uncultured Armatimonadota bacterium | reverse complement strand
GTGGTGGTGAGCTGGTGGTCTTCAACAAGGGTGCCCTGCTCGTGAATATGTCAAAGCCGTATCAGGCAGACAAAAAGGCCACAAATGGGATTCTGCACATCATGGACAGAGTGTTGATGCCAAAGAAGTAAAGGCATATTGATGACCAAACAGCCCCGTTTCGTTTAGCGACGCGGGGCTGTCTTTTGTTGATCGATCCCTCACCTCGGAAAGCTAAAAACCCTTGGAGGTGGTGCCCTGCTCGTGAATATGTCAAAGCCTTATCAGGCAGACAAAAAATCATCAATGCCAAAGAAGAAGCACCTTAGCAGTTATAGACAGCCCCGTTTCGTTTCGCGATGCGGGGCTGTTTTTTGTTTTACTGTGCTGGTACCGGAATATCTCCACGTACCTTGTAGGCCTTAGCAATTCCAGCGACGGCTTCCTTGTCACCGGGGAGCAGCGTCAGGACGTGTTGCCATTCGAGGATGGCGCGTGGGATGCGTCCATGCTGCATGCAGTGGCGTGCGACGGCCTTGTGAGCCTCCGCGTTTGGCATATCCTGACCAGCAGTGGTGACAAGCTTCATGTATTCCTCGCCGACTGCCAGCTCGCGGGTTGCCTCATCCATAATCCTGGATCCCTCGGCCCGCTTGCCACTGCGATTCAACAATGATGCGTACTGAATTCTCAGCTGACCCGTATCCGGGCTCTTTTTGTAGACACCCGCATAAATCTTGACAGCATCCGCATCACGCCCCATGAACTGATAGATACGCCCCATTTGAAATTGTGCATCAGGAGAGTCAGGCGCCTGCTCAAGATAGAACTTGGCAACATCCTCAGCAACCTTCAGCAGTTCCTTACGCTGGTCGGAGCGGGCCGTGTACTTACGGAGGATTGCTTCGAGCTTTGCCGATGTAATTGAGCTTTCCGTCGGCGCAAGTGCAGCTGCCTTATCAAAGGTGGCTATAGCATCATCGTAGCGGAGCTGCGCGATTCTGTTACGTCCGAGGAGGAGGTGGATACGCCAGTCATTCGGGCGCAGACTATCAGCCTTTTGCAAGTCCTGTTCGGCGGCCTTGACATTGCCAACCTGCTCATGCACCAATGCGCTTGCGAGGTAGGGTTCAGCACTGTTTGGCTCAAGTTTCTTGGCTAGGGTTACGTTTGCCTGACAGGCTTTTTGCCAGCCGAGCAGCGCCTCCAAAAATGCGACGCGCAGAATGGATGAAACGCTGTCGGGTGCGATACGTAGAGCCGTCCGCGCATGCTCCATCGCCTTGTCCTGCCAGCCGATACGCTCATACAGTGATGAGATACCGCCGTGGAAGGCTTCATCTTTCCCGAGGGCTGGATCCTTACGCGCAGAAATACTTAGCTCCTGCAGCAGCTGTGCGGCACGCTTGGAGTTGCCATGTGAAAGGAAGAAGCGTGCAGCTTCCATCCGGGTTTCAATCGTCACTCCCGGATCCGCGAGGGATGCCTCAATATCTTTTGCTTCGGCATTTTGGGATGTCAACGCCGTGAGGTGTTTCTCGTAGGATTGGCGTTGGCGGCGGGCATCGGATGTCGCCTTCCACTGCTTCATTTGCCAGGGAATAGATGCGATACCTGCGATGAGTACAAAAGCAAAGAGGCCGAGTACCCGTTTATCGGGTGCCCGGCCATTGGACAAGTTTGTCATTTACAGCTTCAATCCGAGTGGTCGGTGGGATTAGTTACCCTTGAAGAAGGTTGTACCACCACCGGGTGCGCCATAGGGAGCACCGCCGCCTGGAGCGCCTTGACCACCAGGTCCACCAGGACGTTGGTTGGCCAGGTTTGCCGGAGGCATACGTTGGGCTTTAATGCGATCGATTTCAGACTGGTTTGGCGTTGCACCTGGTGCAAGCTGGTCAGAGCCAGTCGCTCCAGCGCCACCAGCCGCCGAGTCCTTGCCGCAGCCGGTGCACAAGGCACCGGCTACAACAAAAATCGCGACCGCAAGTGTCCAGCGGTCAGCACTCACCACTACTTGACTCCGTAGTAGCTTGCGCGAACCTGACCAGCTTGGTTGAACTTAGCATGGCCATCAGCAAAGCCGACGTTGGATCCACGGGTGTGGATGGCGCTGCTGTCATCCCATGCAGCCGGGAACTGACCCGATCCAGCTGGGGATCCGGAACAAGCGTTTCCGTAGTAGTTAGGAATACGTCCATCCGTCTTTGCCCATGCGAGACGTGGGATACGGAAGTTTTGGCGGGCATCGTTTGGACGTCCAGCATTTTCCCAGTTTACCCAGTCGCTATAGCAGTCCCAGCTCGAGAGAGCCGAGATCATGTCACCGACGATGAAGGTGTCAGCTGGCTTGTCCATAGCAGCGATGCTTGGGAAGGAGTAGGTCAATGGCTCGTTGGAACCATAGGAGAGGTACTCATTGTCCAGAATCGTGTTACGTCCAACTGGCTGTGCACCGGTATTGTCGAAGACAAACCAGCCGTTTTCACGGAAGCGAACCTTGGTCGTTGCAGATGGGCAGGAGTAAACCTTGCCATTCTTGACGTATGGGTAGATCGCGTAGTACCAAATGGTGGTTGCGTTGTTCGGGCTGTACCAACCCTTGTCACCCCAGTTGGTAGAGTAGTTTTGGTCCCAGCGCCATTCCGGGAAGGTCTCATCGTAGTCTTGGGAATACATCATCATGCCGAGGGTCAGCTGCTTGATGTTCGAAAGACAAGATGCTCCACGGGCCTTTTCACGGGCTTGGGCGAAAACAGGGAAGAGAATAGCGGCGAGAATTGCGATGATGGCGATAACCACCAAAAGCTCAATCAGTGTAAATCCAGCATTGGATCTTGACTTCATAGCATTGCATCCTTTCAAGTGAATGGAACAGATACTGCACTACCTGACTTCAGTGTCAGATGTTTGCATCATACATAACAAATACAATATTTGCACAATGTGCGTATTTGAGAGTCTGTCCAACAAACTGTGCTTTTTAATTTAGCGACGTTGTGTTCAGTTTGTTAGTTTGACCCTTTCTCCGTACATTATCGTTAGTTGTGAGAGTATCTGTTCCCAGTGGGGTATTCTTCTGGTCCACTTCTTTTGCACATCGATTGTCGTTAGGTACAGGGACTTCAGCAATGCATCATCCGTCGGAAACATGCCCTTAGTTTTTGTTGTCTTGCGTAGCTGTCGGTGGAAGCTCTCGATCACATTTGTGGTGTAGATCAGGCGTCGGATTTCCGGCCCAAACTGGTAAAAAACGGACAGTTCCGGCCAGTTCTTGTTCCATGATGCCACCACCAGCGGATAGCGATGCCCCCATGTAGCCTCGAAGGTATCCAGCGCTGCCCGTCCGGCCGATTCGGTTGGTGCTGTGTAGATACTACGTAGCGCATCAGTTACATCCTTCCGGTCTTTCGTTGAGACATACTTTGTGCTGTTACGTAGCTGGTGGATAATGCATTTTTGGACCCGCGCACGTGGGAATACGGCCTCGATGGCGTCCTTGAAACCTGTCAGGTTGTCCGTACTGCAGATAAGGATATCCTTTGTGCCACGTGCAGCAATCTCCGTTAGTACCGATAGCCAGAACTTAGCGGATTCAGCCTCTCCTACCCATAAACCAAGGACATCCTTCATGCCATCAAGGTCCACACCAATCACAACATAGGCTGCTTTACTGCAAATCACGCCATCCTGACGGACTTTGAAGTGAATGGCATCCAGGAACATCAGGGCATAAACAGGTGCCAGCGGTCGGCTCTGCCACTCCCGCAGTTGCGGTAGGATTCGGTCCGTAACATGACTGATAAGCGTCGGTGAGACATCAATGCCATAGATTTCATGCAGATGGTCCTGAATATCCCGTGTGGAAACACCCTTCGCATAAAGGGCAAGAATCTGGTCATCAATGCCGGCAACAGATGTCTGTCGCTTTCGAACAATGGTAGGGTCAAAACTGCCATCCCGGTCACGGGGAACTGTTAGTTCGCTTTCGCCATAAGTACTACGAATCCGCTTAGTATCATGACCATTTCGACGATTGCTCGTACCGGAAATAGACCGACCATCCGTATCGTTTTTGGTGTAGCCAAGGTGGTCATCCAGCTCACCTTCAAGCATCGACTGCAGCGCCTGACCAAAGATCTCGTGTAACGCACTCTGAATATCAGCAACCGAACTAACGTTGCCCTGACGAAGAATCATCTGAATCTGGTCAGGAGTGAACCGTCCGGTTGACTTGGACTTGGTGCGAGGTGTGCTTGCCATACAAAAACTGCCTTTCAATCCACACCATACCAGTGCGGATAATATTCATCGGATTACCACCCATGAAGTGAAAAGCACACTTTAGTTTACAGACCC
>CAIWTR010000520.1 GCA_903915615.1 uncultured Armatimonadota bacterium | reverse complement strand
GGCAGCGCTTCGACGGCTGCTGAATGGGTCAATCGCATAGACATGGTGCGCTCCGCTCGCCGCCGCGAGCGCGCACGCACTTAGCCCAACGGGACCTGCACCGAGCACCGCGACGCTTGCGCCAATCTTAATGTCCGCGAGGTCTACAGCGTGCAGTGCTGTCGGGAGCCCACAGCCCGCCGCAATCCACATTTCCGGGTCCAAGCCAGCCGGCAGCGGGATGGCAATCGCATCCTTTCGCAAGTGGATATGCGTTGACCAGCCTCCATAGAGGCCATCATCGGCGCCAAGCGTGATGCCATAGACTTTACGACTCGGACACCGCGTGGATGCCTTTGCGACGCGGCAGTGCCAGCACTGGTTGCACGTGCCAACAACATCCAGAAACGTGCAGACGGTTCCGATGGCGAGGGGATTGCCATTGATGTCGACAACATTCCCGTGGGTTGCACTGATGGTCCCAACAGCCACGTGGCCTGGCACCAGAGGATACGGGACGCCTGCTAGCTTTCCGTGCCAAAGGTGGACATCCGTGCCGCAGACCTCGCTTGCAATCGTCTCTAAGATAGCCTCGCCCTCGCGTAGATTTGGCAAGGGGCGACTTTGCAGGATGACAGGTGCAAATGGAGCTGGGATGACGGCTGCGGTGGTCATGACGGTGTCCTTGTGGCCGGGTGGCGCGTGCTAAACGGAGTAATGAAAGGCTATTGGCGTGTCGCTGTGATGTATCCGGCGGCTGCCATGATAAACGGTAAAGCCTTTGTCACCATCATCAAAATGGTCATCCGGAACGGCGGGGCTGTCCCACACAAATGAATACCGATTTTGCCCGATGAGCATATCGCTGACACACAGAGCAGCTGGAAGGTTTGTGATGTTGGGGTTTACCGACATCCCGGATGCATCGCTTGTTACGCCAAATGTAGCTGCGAGGATGTCATTTGGTGTCTGCGGCGTAATGGTCTTCGGGATGCCATAGGCTCCATCATCAAAGAGGGCTTCGACTTTGGTGAATGGAACATTTTGATGTTCGGAAGCCGGAGCCGCCCAGCGGAGGTAGTGCCCAAACGCCCAAGCGAAGTCCAGCCATGGGTTTGTCGATGCAACCAGCGGAGCGTTGTCACCGTACCAAGTTGTGAATGCATCCGCCTGGCGCGCCGCCGGGTCCCGTTCGGCTGCTGGTGCATCGATGACATCCTGTGTGTGCGCCGGATCCCATGTACACGCAAAGACAAAGTCAATTCTGCAGTCACGGGGCAAGACTTGGTCAAGGTCATCCCCTGGCGGATTACTGACCCGCACGGGGTGGTGTGGATGCGAATGGTTCCACCGTGGATGCACATTAATCCTGATGCTGTAGTCGCCGGCATTTCGCAGCTGGAGTGCACAAATGGCGATGCCACGACCATCCACAAATGTCTGTTCCGTCAGCTGTATTCCGGAGTCAGGCTCAAAGCCATTACGGGTGACATGGCTTGGACGCCAGATGCGGTCACCGATTGGTACGGGGATGCCATCGGCGGTGATGGCCACATCGAGGAGAGGCGTATCCCATGCCCGGATGCCCCAGTCTGGCTGAGTGCTCAGAGGGATTGTCTTGTAGATGCCGCAGAACTGGTTTGTATGCCCCGACCCGCGTAGCAGAGTGTTGGGATTGTGGTTACGCGGGTCGAGGAGCATCGGCATGATGATGATTATGGCCTAGCCGGCAACGATATTGACCAGCTTGTTGGGGACAACGATGACTTTACGGATAGTCTTGCCATCGAGTTCGGCGACAATCTTTGGAAGTGCCATCGCGGCGGCTTCAGTGGATGCATTATCGACACCTGCGGGAAGCGTCAGCTTGTCACGCAGCTTGCCATTGACCTGAACGACGACTGTGACTTCATCTTCAGCCGCCACTTCAGGGTCAGATTCGGGCCATGTCTCGTTGATGGTGAAGGTGTTCGCGTGTCCGAGCAGCTCCCAGAGGGCATCCGCGGTGTGCGGCGCAAGAGGCGCAAGGAGAAGCGTAAAGGCCTCGGCGGCTTCGCGCGCTGCCGGGTGGGTGGCCCCGCCGGCGGTTACGAACTTGCGGATGACATCCTGAAGAATCATCAGCGAGCTGACCACGGTGTTCATCCGGAGGTCGGCAATCGCGAGGCTGACCTTGGCGATGGTCTGGTGGACCTTTCGTCGTACCGAGCGGGCATCTGGGTGGTCAGCTGATGGATCTTGCGTGGCTGCGGCGATGGACTGAATAACATCCCAACTGCGTGAGAGGAAGCGGAAAGTACCGGACATCCGCTCTTCTGACCACTGAATCGTGTCCTCAAACGGTGCTTCAAAGCAGATGTAAAGGCGAAGGGCATCGGCGCCGTAGGCATCCGCCATTTCATCTGGTGTGACGGCATTGCCCTTGGACTTGGACATTTTGAGCCACTGCTTTTCCAGCTGGTCCGGACTGTATTTGTGGAGCTCATCGGGCTTGATTGGATGGCCGTTTTCTTTGTCAACAAAGGATTCAGCGAGGAGCATCCCCTGGTTGCGCAGGGCGTAGGCTGGTTCATCCGCGGTCAGGAGACCAGCATCGTGGAAGACCTTTGTAAAGAAGCGGCAGTAGAGAAGGTGTCCGACGGCGTGTTCGCGTCCCCCGAGGTAGAGGTCGACCGGCATCCAGTAATCGGCGGCAGCGCGGTCCCAGGCCCCGGTGGTGCAATCTGGGCTCGTGAAGCGCAGGAAGTACCAGCTGGAGTCGACGGAGCCAGCCATCGTGTCTGTTTCGCGCTCTGCGGCGCCGCCACAGGTTGGGCAGGTGCAGTTGACGAACTCTGGAATGGATGCGAGTGGTGAGCGGCCATCGTTGCCTGGTTTGTAGTTTTCGACATCCGGGAGGAGCACCGGCAGCTGGTCGACAGGAACCGGGACGATTCCGCAGGCTGGGCAGTGGATGATGGGGATGGGGGTTCCCCAATAACGTTGACGGGAGACCAGCCAGTCGCGGAGGCGGTAGTTGACGCGTTTGCGTGCGTAGCCTTGGTTTGCGATGGCATCAAGGACTTTGGGGACGGTTGTGTATTTGTCGTTCGGAAGACCGACGATGCTTTCCGGTGCACCGATATCCGCGCGCAGGGTTCCGCCTTCGGCGAAGGCTGCGGTGATGGCGTCATCCGTTTGGTCATCGGATTCACGGTACACAAGCCGAATCGCCAGCCCCATGGCTTTTGCAAAGTCAAAGTCACGCTGGTCGTGTGCGGGGACGGCCATGATCGCGCCGGTTCCGTAGCCGGTGAGGACGTAGTCAGCGATCCAGACTGGGATGTCTTCGCCATTTACTGGGTTCTTTGCGTAGGCTCCTGTGAAGACGCCGGTCTTTGGGCGGTTCTCGGCGGTGCGGTCTTGCTCGGATGCCCGGCTTGCTGCATCGATGTAGTCATTTACAGCGGACTTTTGGTCATCTGTCGTAATCGTGGCGACGAGCGGGTGTTCTGGGGCCAGGACGAGGAATGTCGCGCCCCAGAGGGTGTCCGGGCGGGTGGTGAAGACGGTGATGTTTGCCGATGAATGGCCGCAGACTGCAAAGTCGACTTCTGCGCCTTCCGAGCGGCCAATCCATTCACGCTGTTGGGTTTTGACGCCTT
>CAIWTR010000519.1 GCA_903915615.1 uncultured Armatimonadota bacterium | reverse complement strand
GGGTGCCTCGCGCTCGTGCCGAAGTCGCCGGTACACACTGGCTCCATTTTTGTCGCTTGCGACACTTTCTGCTCCCGGCCCTCGCGTTCAACATCCCACCTCGCATCGCGTTGGGGGGCTGGTCGGTTTTCGTGAATTTGCTTACGTGGATAAATTCTGTGTAGGGGAGGTCTGCTACGCCATCCCGCGATGATGACTTGCTTATCGGGCTATCAATTCGCTCGCTTGGTGGGTGCATCGCGCTCGTGCCGAAGTCGCCGGTACACACTGGCTCCACGCTTGTCGGTTGCTACACTTTCGTCTCCCGGCTCTCGCGCTCAACATCCCACCTCGCATCGCGTTGGGGGGCTGGTCGGTTGGATTTGATTTTGGTGGCGACGATGAGTTCCGCGTAGGGGCGGACCGCCGTGTCCGCCCGCACAGGGAAACCAAACGGATTCCGTCCAACGAACAACACAAGTGCCTTTTGAATTTCCGATAGCCAATCGTAGGGGCAGGCCTCTGTGCCTGCCCTTTTGGCTTGGCGGTCATCGTGGCGCACGGGCAGGCGTGGCCCAGCAAGCTCTATAGGATCTTAGCGTCCGGCGTTACGCTGTCGTGTCCACGCTTGGTTGTGGATTCATCACATTCGCTAATGATCTCGAGATTGTCGCATGATACAGGAGATACATCATCATAATCCTGCGGATGCCTACCTCGGTCAATCTCAGCCTTCCACGCTTCAATCTCTTCCGGTGTCTTACCTTCAGCAATCTTTCGTAAAGCCTTTACCAGGTAGTCATAGCGTCCTTCCGGTACATCTGGACTCATTGGTTGTTATCCTCTTCTTTCGGGCGTAATGGGAATGGACAAGTTGTCAGCACCGGATGCCGTCTCAATTGACCATCATTAGTTACTAAGGTTGCATTCTTGATGCAAGCCGTTGCAGCGATACATGCATCGATAACACTAAGTGACTGAACTGTTCTCAGTTCGACTGCCATCCGTGAAATGTCGCGCGTTAACGGAATCACTTCTCCGCTACTCACATCATCGATTAGAGATTCTGCTGCCTCAAGATCCATGGGGCAGGCATCAGTGCCTGCCCTTTTGGCGTTTCGGTCATCGGTACCACGGGAGGGTGCGGCTGCCTGCCATTACTGGTGTCATTTCTCATCAGGTCGATTCGGCTCATACGATACATCCGGTGGAGATTTAGCCTTTTGGAGCAGTGCATCTGACGGACGGTCGATGTAGTCAAACGGGTGTCTAGCGCGGTCGATGTCGGCCTTCCATGCTTCAATCTCTTCGGGGGTCTTGCCTTCCGTGAGCTTTCGAAGCCTGGAAATGAAGTCCTTGAGACTATGTTGTTCTGATCCTGGTGATAGTTTCTCATCAGGTCGATTGGGATCATTTTCTACATCCGGTGGAGATTTAGCCTTTTGGAGCAATGCATCCGATGGACGATCGATGTAGTCAAATGGGTGTCTAGCGTGGTCGATGTCGGCCTTCCAGGCTTCAAACTGTTCCGGAGTGATTCCCTCCCCCGCCTTTCGAAGTGCGTTGACTAAACGCTCAGCCTGACTTTCTGGTCTTTGTGGAGTCATACTGTTTCATCCTTCGAATCTAACAGGAATGGAAACGTACTTGTCGCAACAACTGGATGCCTGAGCAGTCTGCCATCATTTGTGACGAGAACTGCGTCAAGAACGCATGCGGTTGCAGCGATGCAGGCATCGATGGGATCAAGTGGCTGCACCTTACGCAGCTCCGAAGCCATTACCGCAATCTCGCGACTGACCGAAACGACATCCTGAACACCAATAGAATTCAGGACTGCCTCTGCGACCGATACATCCATGTGGTTTGGCGCAGCAAGTTCAACGAGGCTTAGGGAACTAATATTGACGTGACTGTTCGTCGGGACCTGCAAAGGCGTCCCTGCAACAATATCTATCAAGACATTGGTGTCAAGGACATACGCTTTAGACGTATCCGGTTCACGAAGAAGCAAGCTCTGATCCGATGGATCAATAACGGCGCCGTATAAAACGGGCATGGCGAAAACCTCCAAAATAGGAATTTGGTCCGCCTATTCAATATGTATCACTTCGTGTTTTTGCTTGCAACCACGCGATGGGAACTCAACATATTCGCGTGTGGACGGACCGACGCGTCCGCCCGCAAATCTCGATTCGTTGTCGCTGTGGTGGTTTTGGATGCATCACAAATGGCTTCGCGCGGTATCCGCCTCCGGCCTCCACCAAGGCGCCCATGTGGACATCACCTGGACGACGACATGTGGTGGCTGGGCGCTGGTGCTTCCGGCCTTTGGCGCACACCTCGCATCGCTTGGTGGGTTGGCTCTTTGTCTGAGAATTCCGCGTAGGTTAGGTCCGGCGTGTCCATCCGCGTCGGTGGAATTAGCGTTATCCGCGGGCCATTCGTCTGGCGTTTCGGTCATCGCAGGGCGCGGGCAGGCGTGGAAGCCTGCCCCTACAGGACTTCGCTCGGAATCTGGAATGCCTGTTCAACGACAAATCCTCTGCGTAGGGGCGGACCGCTGTGTCCGCCCGCACAGGAGAAGCAAGCGGATTCAGTCCATCGAATAACGTAAGTGCCTATCGCATTTCCACCGGCCACTACACGGATTTGGGATTTGGTACACAAATCCCACCCCCCACATCCATAACATCGCCGAAACCATCCATTTGATACGATAGCCACAAATGCAGCACCTCGAGCCTGAAAACCATTCATCCACCGGGAAGTCTGTCGCGATGCTCGAGCTCGATGCCTATCAGTGGATGACTCGGATGAGCCCGCTGGTCCTTGATACGCCGCCATCCACCAAAAATGCTGCAAAACGCCACCTTGCAGACCTCCAGCAACAGCTCCAAACCGGACGCCTCCTGCAACAAGACATCGCCACAGCAGAGCTCAACCCCAGCATCGTGATGTCAATAAATGAAGCAATCCGCCACCTGCCAGACATGATCCGGGATGCCGAAGCGCACATCACCTACCTCGAAACCGGTGCCGCGAACGCCGAGGATGCCGCCGAGCAGCTTCGCGAAAAGCTGGCACGCCGCGCCGCGCTGGTCGAAGTGGATGACATCATCGGCAAAGGATTTGAACAACCTCTCCAGGCAACGACCCGGCATCGGAATATCCCCGCCGCCATCGCGATGGGTATCTTTGGCATCGCTTGGACCAGCTTCACCACCGTCCACGCCTTCTTTATGATCAGTGGCATGATGCAGGCGTTCGGGTGGGCCGCACTCTTTCTCCTCTTGTTCTACTCGATGTTCTGGGCCGCCGGGTTCGGGATGCTCGCGACAGCCGCTCTAAGCCTCGGCACCGAAAACATCGATCTCTACGATGGCACACTAACATCCACATTCAACCTGTTTGGCTATAAACGGGTCAAAAAGATCGCCATCGATGCGTCCTACCGGGCACGAGTCGTCAAGGCCACGTGGAACGGTATCCAAATGCAAAATAGTAACCGCCGCGGCGCGCCACAGTGGTGCATCGAAGTACGAGACACCGCGGGCGTAAAGCATCAAATCAGCAAGGGCGGCGACAAGGACATTCTCGAGGAAGTCGCACGCCAACTAAACGGCAAGTAGACATCGCATCACACGCATTCGGATATACTCGCGGGCATGAAGAAGCC
>CAIWTR010000518.1 GCA_903915615.1 uncultured Armatimonadota bacterium | reverse complement strand
GCGGCGATGTCGTACAACGTCCGTGTTCTGATGCGCCGTGCTTATCGACGTCCGGTAACGGCAGCCGAAGTCGCGCGCGTTGTAACGTTGTCAAAAACCGTCCGCTCCCGCAAGCTTTCGTTTGAACGAGGTCTGCAGCTGGCGCTTCAGGCAGTTCTTGTTTCTCCAAACTTTTTGTACAAGGTTGAAGTAGATCCCGATCCGAACAATCCAAAAGCAACGAGAACTCTGAGCCCTTACGAGCTTGCGACAAGATTGTCGTACTTTATCTGGTCATCGATGCCCGATGATGAACTTTTAGCGGCCGCTGAGAGTGGCAAGCTGGCAACGGATGCGCAGATCAATGCGCAAGTAACCCGTATGGTCAAAGATGACAAGTCGTTGGCACTTGCGCAGAATTTTGCGGGCCAGTGGCTGAATCTCCGCAAGGCTGCGGTTGTTCAACCCGATGTTGCACGTTTCCCAACGTTTAATGAGGGTCTGCGTAAGGCGATGCAGCAGGAGACAGAGCTCTACTTCGACCGCATCGTGCGGGATGACCGTCCAGTGATGGAGCTGGTCAAGTCTGATTACACCTTTCTGAATGAGCCATTGGCCAAGCATTATGGAATTCCTGATGTAACAGGGGATGCGATGCGTATGGTCAAGCTTTCTGCCGGACCGCGTGGTGGTGTGTTGGGGCACGCGAGTGTGCTGATGCTGACATCCAACCCGGGGCGTACAAGCCCGGTCAAGCGCGGGAAGTGGGTTCTTGAGAACATGCTGGGGACGCCGCCACCGCTGCCTCCACCGAATGTTCCACCGCTGCCCGAAGAACAAGCCGGCGGCGTCGCTCGTCCAACAAGTGTACGCGCACGGCTCGAAGAACATCGCAAGAATCCAGCTTGTGCAAACTGTCATGAGCGACTGGATGGTATGGGATTTGCGCTGGAGAACTTCGATGCGATTGGTGGGTGGCGGGATTCTGATGGCGGGGTAGCACTGGATGTTACGGGTGAGCTACCAGATGGTTCGAAGTTCAAAGGTGTGAGCGGATTACAGTCTCTTTTGATTTCCCGTAAGCAAGCGGTGGTTCGGGGGATGATTGAGCGTTTGTTGACCTATGGTATTGGACGTGGCATTGAACGCTACGACCACTGCGATATGGACAAAATGACTGCCAGGGCACTGGGCAAAGGTGGGCGCTTCAGCCATCTCGTTAATGAGGTGATTCGAAGCAAAGCGTTTAGGACAAGGCGTGGAGATGCATCCGCTGGTGTTGCATCCATTGCACCCGGTATGATGCCAAATGAGAGGGATTATCATGTCACAGTCGATTAATCGCCGGATGGTTTTGCGCGGGTTTGGGACAGCGCTGTCGCTTCCGTTGCTCGATGCGATGATTCCGTTAACGGCATTGGCGCAGAGTGGTAACAAAACGAAGCATCCGGTACGAATGGCTTTCGTCTTCGTCCCGAATGGTATCAATATGGAGCACTGGACGCCGAAGTCTGAGGGAATCCTTTCTGATGCACTCCCATCTGTTCTCTCGCCTCTTGCTGATTTACGTGCAAATGTGAATCTCCTGACGGGACTTACACAGCGAAATGCGTTTCCTCTGGGTGATGGTGCCGGTGACCACGCGCGTTCGGCTGCAGCATGGTTGACAGGTTGCCATCCGCGGAAGACCAGCGGTGCCAACATCCAGGTCGGTATTTCGTTCGACCAGATAATGGCGAATCGTGTTGGAGATAAAACACGGTTTGCGAGTATCGAGATTGGCTGTGAGCGTGGCGGGCTTGCTGGCGACTGCGACTCCGGTTACAGCTGTGCCTACTCAAACTCGATTTCATGGCGGTCACCAAACACGCCTGTTGCCAAGGAAGTTGATCCTCGTCTGGTATTCGAGCGCCTCTTCCAAAATGGTGATCCGAATGAGACCCCGGTGGCACGCGAAGCACGCATCGCCGAAAATAAGTCTATTCTCGACTTTGTCCTTGCAGATGCGAAGTCATTGCACAACAAACTCGGCGTAACAGACCGAATGAAGCTTGATGAGTACATGACGGGTGTCCGTGAGATCGAGCGGCGCTTGACGGTGGCAGAACAAAATAGCCAGCAAGCAGGTCTCGTCAATAAAATCTCTGGAATGCCAAGCGGTATTCCTAGCGACTATGCGGAACACGTTCGCCTCCTCGGGGACATGATGGTTCTGGCGTTCCAGACCGACATCACCCGTGTTGGCACGTTTATGTTCGCCAACGAGGGCAGTAACCGGTCTTACAAGATGATTGGCGTCAACGATGGCCATCATGAGCTCTCACACCATCAGCGAAACGCGGATAAGCTCGAGGGCATTCGCAAGATTAATCAGTTCCATGTGGATAATCTTGCTTACATGTTGCGTAAGATGCGGGATGTTCGTGAAGGTGACCGGACACTGTTAGACAACACGATGGTTGTGTACGGCGGTGGAATCGGCGATGGCGATCGCCATAACCATGATGACCTGCCTATTCTGGTTGCTGGTGGTGCCGCAACTGGTCTCAAGTCCGGTCGGCATATTCGCTATAAGAACAACACCCCGATGACGAATCTCTTCATGACGATGGCTGATAAAGCCGGCGTGCCGGTTGAGAGCATTGGTGACAGCTCTGGGCGACTGGAGCAGCTCTTCTAAGTTGGATTTGTTAGCCTGGTAACGTGTGAAAACCGTAGCGTGGAATGCGCTGCGGATTTTCTTTTTGTTGATGTTGGATGATAAACAGCTTACTGGCTCCACGGATGGAGATGATTGCTTGCTTGTAGATAAAACCGGCGTGCCGGTTGAGAGCATTGGTGACAGCTCCGGGCG
>CAIWTR010000517.1 GCA_903915615.1 uncultured Armatimonadota bacterium | reverse complement strand
TTGATAATCGGCGATAACTTCAGTCGGTGATTGTCGCCATTCCTGAACAACACTCTCGCAGCAAGAACAGATTCATAGTCATGCAACAGAAATCAGCCTTTACCCTCATCGAACTACTGGTCGTTATTGCCATCATCGCAATCCTTGCTGCGATTCTTTTCCCTGTCTTTGCAACAGCACGCGAAAAGGCACGGCAGGCACAGAGTCTGAGCTACGTTAAGCAGGTCGGGATGGCGGTCGCGATGTACGTTCAGGACTGGGAAACCTACCCACTGTCCAGCTCGCCAAGTAGCCAACAGCCGCGGACACGCTGGCCGGATGGTCTCCTCCCCTACACCAAAAACACTACGATATTCCGCGCTCCAGGGGCGCTTCCAGACACGTTCTTGAAGCCATTCGCAACCGTACCGACAGCCCTCTATGGCGGCTATGGCTACAACTACCAATACCTCGGGAACAGCCGCTTTCCATTCGCGGCCACCGATGCCGATATCACCGCCCCAGCCGAAACCATCGCGATCGCAGACACGCTTGGCTGCAGCTACGACCGCAAAGTCTTAAACGTCGGAAACTACGTCATCGATCCACCGCTACCAAGCAACCGTGGCTCCCGTCCGCAAACCCCAGCCGATGGCTTTTACGGAGCGCCGGGTACCTCCGAATGTTCAGGAGCGGCAGGGTGTCGTGCTCTCCCAGCTGAACGTCATTCGAAAATGGTCACCGTTGGCTTCGCTGATGGCCACGCCAAAGCAATGCGCCTTACCACGTTGGACGATTTCAACCGTGATGGCATTGCAGACAACGGCTGGTGGAACGGTCACGGGGACCCGACTAAGCGCTAACTACTTACGATCGGATGCCCAGTGCTCCATTAATGCAGGCGGCGGATTTACAGCAGATAATGCAGCACCAATCCACGTTTGGAGCATCCACGTATGATCCTCTCCCGTAAGTCGCTAATCTCAGCCGCACTTCTGCTCGCCGCCGCCGCGCCGACGGTAGCATCTCCAATAACCAAAACCACCTCCGCGCAAAAGCAGAAAACAGAGCGCGTCATCGTCCTCATGCTGGATGGCCTGCGCTGGCAAGAAGTCTTCAGTGGTGCCGACAGCACCCTGATGAACAAGGAGAATGGCTCGGTCAAGGACGTCGATGCCCTCAAAAAGAAGTTCTGGCGCGACACACCGGAGGCACGCCGCGAGACCCTGATGCCTTTCTTTTGGCAAGTCATCTCCCGCGAAGGACAGCTCCACGGTAACAAAACATTAGGCTCCAGCGTCACCGTCACCAACAAACTCAACTTCTCCTACCCGGGCTACAACGAAACCCTCACAGGGTATGTAGACCCAAAGGTGAACTCAAACGACAAAATTCCAAATGCGAACAAAACCGTCTTTGAATGGCTGAACACGCTCCCACAGTTCAATGGAAGCGTCGCGGCATTTGGCGCATGGGATGTCTTTCCAAGCATCTTCAATGTCGAACGCTGCGGCTTCCCAGTCAATGCAGGCTACCAACCGTTCACACTGCTCCCAGGGAACCCGGTCATCGATGCGATGAATGCCCTAAAGCGTGACATGCCGCGCCGCTGGGGCGGCGAGCCATACGATGCCATCACCTTCCAGACCGCGATGGAATACCTCAAAGTAAAGAAGCCAAAGGTCTTCTTTCTGAGTCTTGGCGAAACGGATGAATGGGCACACGAAGGCGAGTACGACCGCTACCTGGAATCCGCCCAGATGTCCGACAGGCTGTTTGGCGTGCTCTGGTCCACGGTTCAGAAGATGCCAGAGTATCGCGGCAAAACAACGCTGATCATCGCGACCGACCACGGACGCGGCGGCGCCCCACGCGGATGGGAAAGCCATGGAGCGAACATCGTTGGCGCGGAAGACATCTGGCTGGCCGTCCTCGGCCCTGACACGCCAGCACTTGGAGAAATCAAATCATCCAAGCTGACACAAAGCCAAATCGCAGCGACCATCGCCAAAGCTCTTGGCAAGAACTACAGCCAGGTTCAACCCCGCGCCGCAGTCCCTGCCCCGGTTTTCAACCGCTAATCGCTAATCTTCATCCTCAACGAGAATCACGCCGTGTGCCGGTGGCAAGCCCGCCGCCACACGGTAGTGATCCGCCAGCTGTTGCACCGTTAAATAGCGGTCATCCGGCGCGACCTGGGTTGCGTGGTCGATGACGTCATCGACATCCTCGCCGCCATCTGGGAGGAGAATACTGATCAGCTTTCCGATATTGAACACATTCGTTCGCTGATCCAGCCAAGCGCCCTGCACAAACTCCTCGGGTGCCATCAAGCGATTCGACCCGTAGTTTTGCTCCGCTTCGAGCTTAAAGCCATCCCCGCGCCGCGAAAGGTCCCAGTCAAAGCACCAGACTTTGACATTTTCAAAATCGAGCAGGATGTTGCCAAGGTAAGCATCCACCAAAATGAAACCAAGCTCGACGACTGCCGCGTAGGCATCCACGATGTCTCCGACCAGCTTTGCGCGTACCGCAAGTGAAATGGTCAGAAAGGCTTCGAGGACATCCGGGTTACTCAGCGGAAATCCAGCAACCTTGGGATAGACAACAATAAGGCCATCGGATGCCGACAGCATCATCAGCGTGGGAACAATGCTTGTATGCGCCTGGCTGCTCGCGATTTCTGTCTCGACGGCCGCACGCTCATGTTCATTGCTTGGGTAGACCGTGATGACCATCGCATCCGTGTGGTACATCAGCTTCGTCTCATCCGCGTGCTCAAGCGGCTGCGCATGCGGCAGACTCCCCATAATCCAACTCTCGGCTGTCACTCCAGACATAGCACTGTCCAATCCGATGCTGGCACCCAACATCTATCAACAAACTTACTGTTTAGACGGCCCCGTTGATGCGCACCAAATGCGTCCGCGTCCGCATGATCAGGCTTGTCCCAACACTCGCAACGCTTGCCCGCGGGCCGACATCGAGGAAGTTCTCCGCCACCTTTTCAAACGTCCGGCCGGGCTTCACCACCGTCGTTTTGCCACTATCGGCGAACAGATAGAGCAGCCCACCAACAAGCAGCGGACTCGCATAATACCTGCCGCCAAGGCGCTCACTCCAGAGGTCCTGACCCGTTTTGCCATCCAGACAGCGTAGAAAATCACTGTCCGCAGGAATAAAGAGGAGGCCATCGGTCGCGAGCGGCGAGCACAGCGGCCCAACGCCGCGGCGGTGCTGCCACGCGATATCGGCATCGGTGAGCGGACCCAGCTTGTCAAACGGAAGCGCGAAAATCTCTGGTTGATCAAACCCTGAGTTCACATAGAGCATCCCGTTCCCAACCACAGGGCGTGCGGCATTTGAGTAACCGCCATGCCGAACTTTCCAAAGCTCGCGTCCCGTCTTTGGGTCATAGGCAATAAATGCACGTGCTCCGACGGTGATCAGCTCATCCTGGCCGCTTCGCTTCACAACGATGGGTGTCGAGTAGGCTTTGCGCATGTCTGGGATGACTTCATTGGACTTGCCAAGATTCCAGTCGATGCTCCGTGCGGTTTTCCAAACAGTTGTGCCGGAGCGGACATCGAGTGCGGCGACAAATTGAACATCGATGCCATCGTAGGTGCAGATCAGCAAATTCCCGTAGATAACCGGACTTGAGCCGGGGCCGCGGTAATGCTGGCAGTTGAGGTCGCGACGGGTCCAGAGGACTTTGCCAGATTTTGCATCGAGCGCTGCTGTCCCATATGTCCCAAAGTGCAGAAACACCCGCCCACTGGAGGACACAACGCTTGGGGA
>CAIWTR010000516.1 GCA_903915615.1 uncultured Armatimonadota bacterium | reverse complement strand
TTTCGCCGCGCCTCCTCCGAAAGTGATTCGGGGAGCATCTTCACCGCAAAGAGAAAATTGACCAGTGACATTCCAGCGGCCACAAATGCAGGAATCGCGATATTGCTCTTTCCGAGGACACCGCCGAACACGGGACCAAACGCAAACCCTAGTCCAAAACAGACACCCAGGATGCCCATCGCTTTGGCGCGGTTCTGCGGCGTGGTGACATCGCCAACATAGGCAAAGGAAACGCCAATCGATGCCGATGAAAGGACGCCAGCAAGAATCCTCGCAGCGAAGAGCATCCACAGGCGACCGCTTGAAAAGCCGAACAGCATGTAGGCGAAGGCAACACCGATAAGCGAGATGAGAATAACTGGCCGTCGTCCAGCCTTATCTGAATATCTCCCCCAGAGAGGTGCAAATAGGAACTGCGTGATCGAGTAGCTTGCTCCAAGCCACGATCCAACCAATGCGCCCTTTGCATGGTCATCCCCGATCCACGGATCAGCTTCGACATATTGTGGGAGATTGGGGAGGATGATTCCGAACCCGAGGAGGTCAATAAAGAGAGTGAATGCAAGGAGCAATATCGGCTTTAGGATTGCCTTGAAGCCATCATCAACTGTAGATGAACATTTTTCTTGTTTTCGACGCATTGATGGATGCTACCTGTAACTCTATGGATTGCAGAACGTGTGTCGATAAGTCATCGACATCTTGATGATAACAAACGGGACAGCTGTAATCTAGGCTGAATGTAGCAGACTCACCAGTACCCCGTGGATGTTTGTGGTTAGGCAGCCTGCATTTTCGTGCGAACAATGTCACCGCTGCTGATTCCGAAGTTATGTGGAAGTGGACTTATATGGCGTGGCGGAGTATTTGTCAAATCCTCGACGACAAGATATTCACGATCAAGGCCAGCATTGTCAACGAGGCGCAGACGTGCAACGACTTCCATCCGTCGACGGGGATTCGCTGCGACCCAGAGCTCTGCCTCCATGCGAGCCGCGGCCTCATTTTGCTGATCACTGCTCACCAACATGCGACTACGCTTGTGGCTACAGATCTGGACACTTACCATAGCGTAATCATCGGTTCAGATACGCTGCTTCCTTATAGGAAACCAGGTGGTCATTTATGCATTTGTGATTAAGCAAATGAATGGCATCACAAACGTCAACGGGAGAGTTGATCACCCCACATTCAAGAGACCAATCCTGCCGCTATCGCTATGTATTCTCAGGCAAAGGAACGCCTAAATGAATGTGTAGATGACCGACATTATCGACAGAATCGCAACAGCGGCAATCGTAATCAATGCCACTAAATTCGTGCCGAACTTGTTGACATAGTCCCCCATCACAGACCGGCGATTGATGAGGAGTAACATCAACACCAAAATCGTCGGGAGTAACAGCCCATTGAGAATCTGCGCACCCGTGATGACCCCAAGTAACCGGTTTTCGGGCACGAGCAGAGTTACCACAACGGCAAACACAATCAATGTTGTGAAGACCCCAATAAACAGTGGTGCCTCACGGATTTTTCGTCCGAGACCACTCTCACTCCCGATAGCCTCTGTCACCGCATATGCGGTGGACAGTGGGACAATGACGGCACCGACTGCACTAGCATTGAACAGACCGATTGCGAACAGCACATAGGAACTCGAGCTTGCGACAGGCTTGAGGGCTTCCGCTGCATCCCGCACCGATGTGATATTCCGGTTTCCCGCGACCCACAATGTTGCCGCACATGCAACGACGATGAAAAACGAGATGGCATTGCTGGCGATTGACCCAATAAACACATCCCACTTTTCGTAGACGTAGTGTTCCTTTGTCAATCCCTTGTCACGCACCGTACTCTGAACATAAAACTGCATCCAAGGTGCAATCGTCGTCCCGATTAATGCGATCGCGTGGCTAACATATTGCTGATCACCATGCGGAATGTGCACTGTCAGGATGCTGCGTGTGACCAATCCCCAATCAGGCTTTGCCATCACTGCCGCAACGACATAGACCAGATACACGGCGCACAGTGCGAGAAAAATCTTCTCCACACGGCGATAGCTGCCTCGGAGGACCAAGAGCCAAAGGAGAATACCAAGCAGCGGTACGGCGACATAGCGGATTCCCGGCACGGGGATCAGTAGCTCAAGGGATGCGGCAATGCCGGCAAACTCGGAAAGCGTCGTGAACAAGTTCGCGACGAGGAGGATGACCATCGCGAATACAGCAACCCGTACTCCAAACTGCTCTCGGATAAGGTCAGCAAGTCCCTTGCCGGTCACCAATCCCATTCGCGTGCCCATTTCTTGCGCGACGACGAGCGAAACAGTGGTTAGGACGAGGAGCCAAAGCATCCCGTAGCCATGCGATGCGCCGATTTGGGAATACGTGAGCACACCGCCGGCTTCATTGCCAGCTGCGGCGGCAATCAAACCGGGGCCGATAGCGGATAGTAACATCCACAGGTGAGACCTGCGGCGAACTACTCCACCGGGAGACTGAGACTGCGTGGGCACGAAGGTGGCTCCTTAGCAGTCGTCAGAATTAGCATAGCGCGCGATTGTATCCGGTCGGGCAATACGTTTGCAAGGGTGAAAATCTCAGCGCAATGTCAAAAATGCGTTGCTGTTCCACATCGCCAGCCACGAATTCGAAGAGCCATTGTCAAAAGCATATGTCTGTGTCAGGTGCTGCTCGCCATTACTTGGACAACTCGTTTGCAAGGGTGAAAATCTCAGCGCAATGTCAAAAATGCGTTGCTGTTCCACATCGCTACCCACGTATTCGAAGAACCGTAGTCAAAAGCATATGTCTGTGTCAGCCGCAGCTCGTCTTTACGGGCACTGCGTTTGCACGGGCGAAAATCTCAGCGCAATGTCAAAAATGCGTTGCTGTTCCACATCGCCAACCACGAATTCGAAGAGCCGTAGTCAAAAGCATACGTCTGTGTCAGCCGCAGCTCGTCTTTACTTGGATAACGCCCAAGCGTCGACAAAAACATCTGCTGAATACCCCGTGCTTGGTCAGCAGCAGGCGCAGCTATCGCCATATGCCTCATGAACGGATGGTTGGAAAGTGTCAAAGCCTGCAGCGGTGTAATCGATGTTGTTCGCAAAGGTACACTCACACTCGGATCCGGAGCATCGAAGACCTCAAAAAACGGAATCGGAACACTTCGAACCATGAAGCGATAAATACTGCGACGGAAGTTTCTCTCATCCACCCAAGGGGCAACATCATCGACGCGGTATTCCGGAGAATGGTCATCCCGGAAGCCAAACAAATCAAAACTGATTTGCTCCTGAGTAGATCCACTCAGCTTTCCAGCAGATGCCAGGACAGCATCCCGAATCTCCTCTGCATGCAAACGTCTCGGTGTAAAGCGCCAGTAGTAGCGATTACCTTTGTCCTTGGCCTCATTCGCCGCGTTCGCAAAGCTTGCCTGTTGATAGGTCGCGCTCATGATGATCAAACGGTGGACATGCTTGATGGAGCGCGTACGCCGCAGCTCGGATGCCAGAAAGTCAAGCAGCTCCGGGATAGCCGGTCGGGAGCCATTCCAGCCAAAGTCATTTGGCGTTTCCACCAAGCCCTGACCAAAATGCGTGATCCAAATCCGGTTTGCCAGTGTCCTCCAAAGCAGAGGATTATCTGGAGATGTGATCCACTTTGCAAGCGCCAGACGGCGATTGCCTTCCTTCGACCAGTCTGCATCCGCAAACTTTACTCCGTTGATACACGATAGCCCTTTGGGCTGTATGGCATCTAATGGCGCCGTCACTTCGCCGCGGGCAAGGAGATAGACAGGCCTCGGCATCACCGGTAAGACGCCATACACTGTCGGGACAACCGTTCCACGGGAATCAAAGCCATCCACCAAAGCCAATCGGCCCCAACGCCCCTGCTCAATGCTTGATGACGATGTTACAGCGGCGCTTGCAGCAACCCGCTGGTCCTGAGCCATCACCTCGACTTCTGCCAGCGCAAAAACGTAGTCGTTCGTGCGCTTCCAAAGCTTTGTCGCAGTAATACGCGCAGTCTTGATTGGCTTGGCTATCGCAAGTACAAGCGGTTGCGAACCAGGATTTTGAAAATCCTTACCCGTAGCATCCAGCAAAGAGCCTGCTGTTCCATCTGCATAGGTGACATCAATCCGAAACCGCTGCGGAAATCCAAAACCAGGCGTGTCCTGAAAGTCTGTTGGCCTCGCCGGCGTTATGCGCAGTGCAG
>CAIWTR010000515.1 GCA_903915615.1 uncultured Armatimonadota bacterium | reverse complement strand
GCCCAAACATCAGCGTAACGCCATGTGCATTTGCCAGATGTCCAGGAATTTCCCTGATGACAACACGGGGATCAACCTGTAGCTCGGATGCGCTATACAGTCCGCCGCGTAGTCCTGTTTGAACCAGACAGGGCGACATTTTTAGACATTCAACCCCATCCACCCACTTGACGATTTCATCATCTACATCCGCGAGGTATTCGTGGACAACCTCTGCTTCGTCATCGTGGTAGCAGACGTGCAGTGACCCTGTTTCCTGATGCCAGATACCGCTCTCTTTCAGAAGACCATGCCAGATGTCCCGGCTCTTTGTCGCTATATCACGGCGGTATCCAATGGGTTGTCCGACGGGCCAGAGCATCCCAAAATTGCGAATGGATGCCCCTTGCGCGTAGACATTTCGTTCGACGAGGGCGACTTTACCAGCGGGTCCCAAGTATCTGGCTGCCGCATAGGCATGTGCCAGTCCGATGACTCCGCCACCGATTACAACGACATCAAAAGCAGACATCAGGCTACCTTGACCTTACGATCAGCCTGGATCTGCATCATCCAGAACACAAAGGCAACCACAGCTCCCGCCACAGCGGTGAACGCCAAGAAACTGAAAGCTTTGTCCCAGCCTTTGGTTGACATTTCGGCAATCTTCTGCCCAGAGAAATAACCCGCGAGATAACCAAAGCCATCGATGATTCCGCTTGCCGTTGCGCCGCCTCTACGACCGCCAAACATCAGCGCGACGGCACCCGCGAGGTAGGAATAAGGCGCGAGGAGGGTAAATCCGATGGCAGCCACAATCCATACAGCGATGCTGCTTCCGCTCTGTTGAGATGCCAAGCAAAACAGCAAGCCTGCGGAGCAGACGAGACCAGAAAAGAGAATCATCCCCTTGCCAACGTGGCCCAGGCGGTCTCCAAAGATTCCCGCGATGATGACAGCAACTCCACCGAGGGCTGGGAACCATGCGGATTGGCTTGCCGCTTGGTCTTTTGTCATGCCAATCTGTTCCACAAAGTAGGTTGGTGACCATTCATTGAACGTGTCACGGCAAAGGGTCAGGACGAATGAGAGCAGGCAGACGCACCAGAATGCTGGCGACTTTACGAGAGGCAGCACCGTGTCCCAGACGCTGGCTTGGCCAACATCCCCGGCAGCTTCACCGTAAACACTAAGCGGGTCAGTCGGCGGAACGTAGTCCTTTGGCTTATCACGCAGAAAGATCGCCGAAACGACAAAGACGGCACCAACAAGTCCAGCAGCGATGAAGTAAAGGGTCTGCCAGGCAATCCCACGGCTGAAGATCTCACCGTAAACACGCCGGGCTAGTGCATCCCCAAAGAGATAGGACAGAGACAGGATTCCGACAGCGACCCCATAGCGTGTGTATGGGAACCACTTGGATGCCATGTTCATCATCCCGGGCCAGCCAAGGGATTGCAGCAGGCGGTTTAGGACCCAGGCAGTGGTGAAGATTGGGAGGGTTGCCCCGGATGCGAACATCACAGTAGCAAGCACCGCCCCAAGCATCCCGACCAGCATATTCGTTCGGCCACCGAAGCGATCACCGATCGCACCGGCGATGAACTTCCCGAACGCATAGCTAAGCGTCCCCCAGGTGGCGATAACGCCAAGGGCTTGCTTTGCAGCATCCTTTGTCATCCCCTGCGAGACAAGGTCATCGATAATCGATGGCTTTGCGACGCTGAAGTTGGCCCGGCAGAAGTAGTAGCCAGTGTAGCCGAGTACAAGCAGGACAAGGGTCAGAACCTGCCCTTGTGTCCATTTGGCTCCAGCCGTGTCGTTGGTCTTCATTCAAAACTCCTGAGGGGATGACAATGATGTCAGATGGGATTACTTGGGCTCGCCAAGGGGTGTTGTGTACGCGCAGGTAATACCGCCATCCACGAGGAAGGTGGCTCCCGTGACAAAGCTCGCTTCATCGGATGCAAGGAAGAGAACTGCATTTGCAATCTCTTTTGCTTCGCCAAAGCGTCCCATTGGTACATGGACCAGACGGCGCTGACGCTTCTCTTCGGTATCGAGGTACTTCATCAGGAGCTCGGTGCGCAGCGGTCCTGGGCAGAGTGCATTGACGCGGATGTTCTCACGGGCATGAATCGCCGCGAGTTCCTTGGACATCGAGAGTACGGCACCCTTTGAGCTGGTGTATGCGAGCTGAGGGGTCGCGGCTCCAAGGATTGCAACAAACGATGCCGTGTTGATGATCGTTCCACCGCCATTGCGGCGAAGGGCTGGAATACCGTACTTGCAGCCAAGAAAGACACCCTTGACGTTTACATCGAAGGTGAGGTCCCAGACATCTTCCTCTGTGGTCACAGCATCATCATCCTGAGAATGCGAGATTCCCGCGTTATTAAACAGGATGTCGAGCTTTCCGTAGGTCTCTTCAGCGGTGTCAACCATAAGCTTCGCATCGGCGGCTTTGCTGACATCGACCTTTACTGCAACCGCTTCTCCACCGGCAGCTTTTACAAGTGCGACTGTTTCTTCAGCACTTGCAATACCGAGGTCTGCAACAACAATTTTTGCACCTTCCGCCGCAAATCGCAGGCAGGTTTCCCGGCCGATTCCGCTTCCACCACCCGTAACGATGGCAACTTTACCTTCAAGACGCATACTAAATCTTCCTTACTGACTCTAGGTTATTCTCAGACATTCAATGTTAAGCGAGAGCTCGATGGCCATCACCGCTTTGTAGGTATTCGCACGTTGCGTAAGCCGCATCAGGCACGTTCGAAGTAGCGCTGTCTCTCCCAGTTGGTGACAACAGCATCGTACTTTTCCTGTTCAACCTGAACAAAGCGGAGGTAGTGCGCGTGGACATCGGCGCCGAGCGCTTCGTTGGCAAATTCGCTATTCGCAAAGGCATCGATAGCTTCGTAGGATGTCTTTGGAATCTGGGGAAGCTCACGTGCTGCGTAGACATCTCCATCGAAGGCTGCCGGCGGCTCGATTTTGTTGCGAATGCCATCGAGACCGGATGCCAATGATGCGGCGTAGGCCACATAAGGGTTTGCATCTGCGCCGGGGAGCCGGCACTCAACCCGCAGGCTGGAATCGCTACCGACGACACGGAAACCAGCGGTACGGTTGTCGGCGCTCCATGCCAATGATGTTGGAGCCCACGAGCGTGATTGGTAGCGCTTGTAGCTCGCCGGATATGGCGCATAGCAGACGGCCATTTCCCGTGCATGCTTTATCCATCCACCGAGGAACCATCGGAACTCATCGGAGCCGACCACTGGGCCAAATGGGACATTCCCTTTGAACAGCGATGTGCGGTCCCCTTTATTCCAGAGGCTTAGATGGAGGTGTGCACTTGAGCCGGTGTGGTCGTGGTGCCATTTGGCCATAAAGGTGAGAGAGCGCTTCTGCGCTGCGGCGACCTCTTTTGCTGCATGTTTGTAGAGGAGGTTACGGTCCGCCTGCTCGAGGACTTCACTGAACTTAAGGTTGAGTTCCTGTTGCCCAAAACCGGCTTCCCCTTTGGTGAATTCCACGGGCACACCACTTGAGTCAAGGACATGGCGGAGGCGGGACATGATGGGCTCATGCCGGGTGCCTTTGAGGATGTGATAGTCCTCTTGGTAGCGGCCGCTTGGCGTAAGGTCATGAAATCCCTTTTGCTCGGCTTCTTCGAATGATTCATCAAAGAGGGTGAGCTCGTACTCAGAGCCGCCTTTTGCGGTGTAGCCCATCGCTGCAGCTTTTGCGAGCTGGTCACGTAGCATCTGGCGCGGGGACATCGGTACAGGCTTGTGCGTCCGTGGATCCAAGAGGTCGCAGAGGACGATGGCTGTCTTCTCTTCCCATGCGGCGATTCGAAGTGTGGCAGGGTCGATCACTGCATGGAGGTCGCCGTAGCCACGCTCCCAGTTTGCAAAGTCGTAGCCAGAAACAGGATCCATTTCCATGTCGCAGGCAAGGACATAGTCACAAATATGCCATCCGCTCTCGGCGACATTGTTTAGAAAATAGTCCACGGGCGTCCGCTTCCCAAGAAGACGGCCGTAGAAATCCGGGATAACGATCAGGACAGTGTCAACTGTCCCGTGGAGTGCTGCATCCGCGAGCGACTCGAGTGTCAAGCGACCATGGTTCGACATATTTGTCTCCTAAATCGTACGAACAAAGACGGTTTTGACTTCGGTGTAAGCGTCGAGGGCAGACTTACCAAGATCCCGCCCGATACCACTTTCTTTGAAGCCACCGAAAGGCAGCTCAGTATGCACACTGTTGCTGCAATTAATGGAAAGGACGCCAGATTCAACGGCGCGTGCGACACGGAGGGCTTTGGAAATGTCCCGCGTCCATACAGATCCTGACAGACCAAACCGTGTGGCATTCGCAAGTTTGATTGCAGCTGCTTCATCGGTGAACGGAACCAGAATCGTCACCGGCCCGAAGACTTCCTCTTGAAAGATTTCACTAGATACATCAGCGCCTTCGAGGACGGTTGGTGGATAGTAGGCGCCGGGTGCATCGGCAGCTGGCATCACGCCACCGGTCAAGATGGTTGCGCCAGCAGCAACCGCCCGCTCAACAAATGCGTGGACATTGTCCCGATGTTCACGCGAAATGAGGCAGCCCATTTCAGCTCCTGGATCATCCATGACGCCAACCTTGGTTGCGGCAACATTGGCGACAAATTGTGCTTTGAAGTCATCGTAGATGGAGGCTTCTACAAGATGACGGCTTCGCGCGCAGCAATCCTGTCCAGCATTTCCAAGGAAGGAACCGCATGAGCCAGCGGCTGCATTGATGTCAGCATCGGCGAAGACAATACTCGGCGACTTGCCTCCAAGCTCGAGCGTGACACGCTTCAGCGTTTCGGTACCAGACCGCATCACAGATTTGCCCGCACTGGTCGATCCAGTGAAGGACACCTTCCGGATATCGGGATGCGCTGAGATTGCCTTACCAGCATCATCCCCGCCGGTCACGACGGAAAGGACACCATCCGGAATGCCGGCTTGTGCAGCAAGCTCAGCTAGCAGTAGAGCTGTTAGTGGAGTCGCCGGTGCAGGTTTCAGAATGGCGACATTTCCAGCCGCGAGACAGGGAGCGAGCTTCCATGTTGCGATTAAGAGCGGGAAGTTCCAAGGCACAATCAGGCCACAGACACCGATTGGTTCACGGAAGGTCATGCCGATGCCATCCGCCCGGTTGGTCAGCGTTTCGCCTGTTTGTAAGGCGATAGCTCCTGCGAAGTACTC
>CAIWTR010000514.1 GCA_903915615.1 uncultured Armatimonadota bacterium | reverse complement strand
GAAATCACGCCATATGCCGGTGTACCAGGAACGGCTGTGGGCCTTGTGTGGACAGCCGTAGGCGGTGACACGCTTGTCCTCGAAACCACACGTATGCCCGGTTCAAAGACGGTGCAGCTCACTGGTCGGCTTGGTGAAGTGATGCAGGAGTCTGCAAAGACAGCTGTTTCCTACGTAAGAGCTAACGCAGCTAGGCTTGGTATCGATCCTACCTTCTGGGAAACATCAGAGATACACATTCACGCGCCGGCCGGTGCTGTTCCCAAGGATGGTCCAAGCGCGGGTATCACTCTAGTGACCGCTCTCGTGTCGTTGCTTACACAGCGCCCGCTTGAAGAGCACTTGGCGATGACCGGTGAGGTTACGTTGACTGGACGTGTACTGCCCGTTGGTGGCCTCAAGGAAAAGCTGCTTGCTGCGCATCGTCAAGGATGCACAACTGTGATTGTCCCTGCACGAAACCGTAAGGATATTATGGAAGATGTCCCTGAGGATGTTCGTGCTGACTTGAACATCGTGTACGTCTCCGATGTCCTCGAGGTGGTGGATCTTGCGCTTAAACCTAAGGCACGTGCCAAGCGCACGAGTGCAACGGGGTCCCAGCAGGTCGTCCCCGAAAAGGTAATCCCTCTGGCTCCGACGTTGCCAGCCAAGGATGCTCCGCCAGCGATGGCGTAAACAGTCACTGTCCCTGCCAGATAAATAAGTAATTGCTGGCAGGGACATTTGTCTTTAGCGACTATACGCTTGATCGCTGTCAAGAAATCGCCACTGCTTGAGCTCTCCATCACTTAGTGGTAATCCGAGGATTAGGGCCCTTACAGCGGAAATTGGCATTTCATTTTCCTGTAGAAAGCGATCATGAAACGCTTTTGGCGTCCATCCGAGCGACAGTGCCTCGCGATAGACCGACCGGACCTGCATCCCGCCAACCTGATACGCCAGCTGATACAGAGGTGGGTAGCGATTGCCAACACTGCGCCTGATCTCAGCGTGAGCATTGGCTGGTTCATGACCGCATTCCCGCACCAGAAAATCGACGCATTCGGTTGCAGACATCTCACCAAGATGAAATCGAAGACTGAACAGAACACGCGCACAGCGGTGCATCCGCCAAAAAAGCATCCCACACCGTTCTTCAGGTGTCCGGGGGAATTCCCTCTCCCAAAGCAACATTTCCCAGTGAAGCGTCCAGCCTTCCACCCAAAACGGTGTCCACCAAACATTTCGATAGGAATGAAACCTTGCGGATGCCCACTGCTGCATGTGATGACCAGGAATGAGTTCGTGTTGAACCGTCGCCCGACTGAACGCTGCGTTGTTGCCACGCATACTCATCTGGCGGGCGGCTGTTGACATTCCGCTTGTCGGATAGGAAACAATGATGGTCTCCCCACCAAGAAAAAACGGGTTGGTCTTTTGATCTTCTGCGGACATCATTTCCATCCGCCACGTTCCGCTTGCAGTAGCATCAACGGTAAGAAGGTCTTCTTCAGTGACGTACCTTGCCGCTTCAAGTGCCAAATCACGCACGATTGTCGGTTGACTTCCTGGTGGTGATGCAGACCGTTTACAGTGTTCGAGAGCGCCTTCCCAGTCTGACACTCCCAATGCGTTTACGACAGCTGCGCACTGTTCCCGGCACCATTCCCACTCACGCTCCGCGGCCGCTATCAGGTCATCCACCGAATGGGCAATCCAACTCGCAGCCAGATGTTGCTCAAGTACATCCCGGCCAACCGGCTGGCCGATAAGCTCATCACCGATGTGACTTGTCAAGGATAAACGCAGCGACTGCAAAGACTCCTGGAGTTTGGATATATTTTCAGAACACCACCAAGTGACATCGGGGCTGTACCCACCAACAAATTTCCACCAATGTGCTAATGCATCCGATGCAAGTCCTAAATGGGTAGATAACCTGTCGGTCAGTTCATCAAGCGGAAGTTCACTCACTGTGAGGGTAAGTGCGTGAACATCCAAGGTAATCGCAGCCAGTTCGACAGCCGCAGCCTCGCCTTGGGGAAACTGAAATTCCCGAATATCGTCATCCAGTTGGAACAATCTGAGCAGCCAGGGGAATCGAGAATACAGCTTTTGATTTCGAAATTGTTCGAGGGAATCATCACGTGTGAACTGGCTCAATTGCTCGGTAAACAGAAGTACATCCAGATATTCGCTTCGGGTGATAGCCCGGGCATGAAGGCTGGACAGCATTTCCTGATACTGCGTCACGGTATTCGTGCGAGCTTCGTGACGACGGTTCGTTGGGTTTGGAAACTTGCGCTCCCAAGCATTCCGATCCTCTGTGAAATGGTTGATTACATCGCAGACACTCATTTGTGCGTTAAGATACATGCGGATTTCCTTTCCGCATATGAGTCTATCCGCAGGAAGAGTTTCTCCTGAGGGTGAATAAATCAGTCGGATAAGTCCACCGGAGAATTACCTATGTCAGATTCGCTTTCCCGACGTCAGATGTTGCGTGCCACTGCTGGTATTGCAGCGGCAACTTTCACCATTGAGGCTGCGGAAGCAGAGTGGCGTTCATTGACCCCAACTGCGACCAGTAATGAAACGATGCATGGTGTCCCGTTTGACCGGACCCCAAATGTGCGCGTTGGATTCATCGGTTTGGGTGGTCGTGGAAGTGGTCTTTTGAATGACCTCATCAACATCCCAGGCGTTGAAATCCGTGCTGTTTGTGATCTGGTGACAGAACGTGCCGAAAATGGTGCATCCCGTGTCGCACGTGGTGGCGCTCAGAAGCCAACCGTTTACGGTGGCAAGCTTGATAGCTGGAAGGCCCTTGTCGCACGCGATGACATCGATATCGTCTACATCGCAACACCTTGGGACTGGCATGTGCCGATGGCCATCGGAGCCATGGAAAACGGTCATCATGCCGCGACCGAAGTCCCTGCAGCCACATCGCTGGCAGACTGCTGGAAGCTCGTTGATACATCAGAGCGCACACGCAAGCACTGCATCATGCTTGAAAACTGCTGCTATGGCAACTCTGAAATGATGGTTTTGAACATGGTCCGTAAGGGGATGTTCGGAACGATTACCCATGGTGAGGCAGCGTACATCCACAACCTTAGCGAGCTCTTGCTGGCTGACTCCGGTGAAGGCCTGTGGCGCCGCAAGCCGCATGTCGACCACAACGGCAACCTCTACCCAACCCACGGTCTTGGTCCTGTAGCAAACTACATGGGCATCCACCATGGGGACCGCTTTGTCTCGATGGTCTCGATGAGCAGCCAAGAAGCAGCCCTGACCGAATTCCGTGACAAGCATGTCGCGAAGGATTCGCCTAAGCGTCTGGAAAAGTACAAGAATGGCGACATGAGCACATCGTTGCTCAAGACAGCCGCAGGACGCACTGTGATGCTCCAGCATGACGTTGTCACCTTCCGGCCATACACTCGCCACAACTTGATTCAGGGCACCCAAGGTACGTTTGCTGATTACCCTGCACGTATTTGTGTGATGGGACAGCCTGAGGGTGAAGTCTGGGTTGAGATGTCCAAGACGGACAAGTACAAGGAGTTCGTCGATCCACTGTGGCAGAAGAATGGCGACCAAGCTCGTAAGCTCGGTGGTCACGGCGGTATGGACTACATCATGAACTTCCGTTTGATTCAGTGCATCCACGAAGGCATCGCACCTGACATGGATGTCTACGATGCTGCAGCATGGTCAGCACCGACACCATTGTCCGAGCTTTCGATTGCGCGCGGTGGTGGTGCGGTTACGTTCCCAGACTTTACAAGAGGGAACTGGAAGAAGTAGTCTCTATAACCATGAAGGTTACGATTATCGGGGCCGGCTTAGCCGGCCTCGCTTGCGCCAGACGCCTGACAGATCAGAACATTACGGTCCGCATAATCGAGAGGTCACCCTCCGTGGGCGGCCGAGTGCAATCTAAAACCATCGATGGCTTTCGCATCGATATCGGTTTCCAAGTGCTCTTGAATGCATATCCCGCATTGCAACTGCTTCCAGAGCTTGCCACACTCCCTGCATACAACTTCCCACCCGGTGCAAGGATCATGCAGGAACATCGCCTGCATACCCTCTCAGATCCGTTCCGTAACCCTGCCGATGCACTGCCATCGATTATCACCCCCGTGGTGAGCATCCAGGACAAGCTCTTAATGTGGCACCTCGCTGCAGAGTTTAATCGTCGGCCTCTGACCTCTCTTTGGGATGAGCCAGATCAGACAATTCTTCGTTTCCTGACACGCAGGGGCTTTAGTAATGCCGCGATTGAGTTGTTTTTCAGGCCATTTGTCGGTGGTATCACCCTGGATGAGTCGCTGGGAACAAGTGCAGCCATCTTCAAGTTCATCTGGTCAATGCTAAGCAAAGGAATCGCTACACTTCCAGCTGGGGGGATGCAGTCGATACCAGATGCGATGGCATCGGCCCTTGCAAACAAAAACGTTGACATTCTTCTTGATACACAGGTTACTGGGTTGACGAAGAATAGTAATCATTGGATGGTTCAGACGGCTACAGACGTCATTGAATCGGATGTTGTTGTATTGGCAACCGATGCGTGGTCTCTTGGTGGATTACTCCCGGAATACAATCCTCCAAAGTACCGTTCACAGAGAACTCTCTGGCTGACACTTGACCGAGTTGTTGACTGCGGTCCCTCCCTCATCCTGAATCCTGACCGTCAATCTCCCTTCATGACGGTTGCCCCGATGCATGCCGTCGATCCGAACCGTGCTCCTAAAGGAAAGTCGCTTTTCGCCGTCACTGTGAGGGAAGATCACTTCGCGGACACCGCCGATGAAATCGTGCAAAGTTTTCATCAGGCCATGCAACGTAACAAGGTCATTGCCCCATCCGATGACATTACTTGCATAGCTGACCAGACAGTGCAAAGAGCGCAGTTTGTACAAGATCCAAACCATTTTCGCACAAGGAAACCCAGTGCTGCGCTCCCCGATGGCTTATACGTTTGTGGTGAGCATCTCCAAACATCCAGTATCAACGGGGCATTGGAAAGTGGCATAGCAGTCGCT
>CAIWTR010000513.1 GCA_903915615.1 uncultured Armatimonadota bacterium | reverse complement strand
CCCGATTGACCGCTTTGTCCTTGCAAACCTTGAAGCAAATGGCCTGAAGCCCGCGCCGGCCGCGGATAAGCGGACCCTTCTACGCCGCGCAACGTTTGACCTGACGGGGCTTCCTCCGACTCCTGCGGAAGTGGATGCCTTCCTAAAGGACACAAAGACGGGTGCGTTCGAGCGCGTGATCGACCGCCTTTTGGCAAGCCCGGCCTACGGTGAGCGGTGGGGGCGGCACTGGCTGGATGTTGCACGCTATGCGGATTCCAATGGCGTGGATGAAAACCTCGTTTACATTAATGCCTGGCGGTACCGCGACTATGTCGTTTCGGCGATCAATGCGGATAAGCCTATCAATCGGTTCTTCCACGAACAGCTTGCGGGAGATCTTCTGCCGGATGCGGGCCGGGATGGCATCATCGCCACCGGTTATCTCTCGCTCGGCCCGAAGATGCTCGCCGAAGATGACCCTGTAAAGCAGGAGCTGGACATCATCGATGAGCAGGTCGATACGCTTGGCAAGACATTTATGGGGATGACCTTTGGGTGTGCCCGGTGTCATGACCACAAGTTTGACCCGATTCCGACCAAGGATTACTACGCGCTCGCTGGGATTTTCAAGTCGACGAAGACGATGTTGAATTTCAAGAACATGGCGGATTGGCAGGAGCGTCCACTGGTCAGCCCGGATGTCGAAGGTAAGCTAAAGCGCATAAATGGCGAGATTGAAGAGCTCCAGCGCAAGCGTAACCAGGTTCGGGATACGGCAGGCGAGGCGCTGCTTGCCCGCGAGCTGCCGCGTAAAGAGCTGTACTTCGATGTTGCAAAGCGGTTGGTAGCGGCGGAAGCCAAGGCTGCTGCGTTGATGCCGGCGATTGGGATGCCCAATGGCGTCGCGCCGCAGGGTGCGATGTTGGTGGAGGCAGAAGACTTCACCGATGGCAATGTCATTAAGGACAAGGGCGGCTTTGGCCAGGGGATTGGCGTTCTTGTGAATGCTGGTCAGTATCCAAATCGCACTAGTTACACAGTGAAGGTCCCCGCAGCGGGACCGTATCAAGTGGATGTTCGCAGCGCATCGGGTGACCCGCGGCCCTGCCGTCTTTACATCAATGATGTCCTTGTCTCTGGCACGGTTGCTGGAAAAGTCTCGGGAGGATTTAATCCCCAGAATCAGCAGTGGTATGCGGAAGGCATTTTCCAACTAAATGCCGGCGAGAATCGCATTCGGTTTGAGCGTGATAGCTACTTCCCGCACATCGATAAGTTCTTGTTGGTACACCGCCCTGGTCAGGATGTCACGGCATCTTTAGGACAGCTGGCTGGTGCATCCGGGCTGGTGGCAGAGCTTGTTGGGCAGGTGGCTGAGCGGATACGTGCCGGCCGTGACCTCGACCTTGAGCTTCCGGATAAAGCGGAGGCGCTGTTCCCAGAGGCGACGCGCTCTGAGTTGACATCGTTGATGAGCCGAATCGAAACGCTGACCAAGGAACGCCCTGCGGCTGACCTTGCGATGGCGGTGAGTGAAGGCAAGCCAACGACGCTCAAAGTGCATTTGCGTGGAAATTATCAGACATTAGGGGATGAGTGCGTACGCAGATTCCCGGATGCACTCGCGGGTGTCGATCAGACGGTGCTTCCAAAGGAGCAAAGTGGTCGCCTGCAGCTTGCTGAGTGGTTGACATCCCCGCGGAATCCGCTGACCGCGCGCGTCTTTGTGAATCGCGTTTGGAGATGGCGGTTTGGCCGCGGCATTGTGGCAAGTGTTGATAACTTTGGGATTCTTGGGGATAAGCCAACGCATCCCGAGCTTTTGGATTACCTAGCGCTTACATTTGTGCGTGAGGATAAGTGGAGTCTGAAGGCGCTGCACAAGCGGATGATGCTGACGAGCACCTACCAGATGAGTGGGCAGTTTGACAAAGCTGCGGCTGCAAAGGATCCGGACAACAAGCTTCTGTGGCGATTTCCAAGGAAGCGTCTGGAAGCCGAGGCGATTCGTGACAGTATTCTCGCGGTGACGGGGCTTCTCGACCGCAAAGTTGGCGGTTCACTCCTGAATTTTGGCACTCGGCAGTACGTCACAAGCACGGCGAACTCCGACCCAGTGAAGTATGACAGTAATCGCCGCGCGCTCTACCTGCCGGTGGTGCGATCAGCCGTCTACGATGTCTATACGGCCTTTGACTTTGGTGACCCGACGGTGATGAATGGTGATCGCCCAACGACGACAGTTGCTCCGCAGGCGCTCTTTATGCTCAACAGTAACATCATGCTGAATAGCACACGAACGCTTGCAGGGAAAATGTTGGCAGATACAAATGCACCGGCTCACATCAAGGTACGGCGTTTGTACGATGCTTTCTATGGTCGCCCAGCCACGGATGCTGAGGTTGTTCTGGCAGAGGCGTATCTTGAGCAGTTTGAAGTGATTTACGCAAAAGACGCGAATCCAAAGCTGAGCGCCTGGCAGAGTCTTTGTAAGGCACTGATTGCGGCGAATGAGTTTATCTACGTTGATTAGGGAAGCGGTCATGATGGCACAATCCACGCTTCTGGCACTGCATTTGGAGGGGACGAAATGTTGACATCCACACTTTTGGGGCGGCGTCAGCTTTTGACGACAAGCGCAATCGGCTTTGGTAACCTTGCCCTCGCGGGGCTGTTGCAGGATGGAGCTGTTGCTGATTCTCGTAATCCACTTGCGCCTAAGAAAACGATGTTTCCTGCGAAGGCCAAGCGCGTTATTTTTGTGTTTTTGCACGGCGGACCAAGTCAGGTGGATACATTTGATCCTAAGCCTTTGCTTGCCCGTGACCATGGCAAGCCATTTCCGGGAACGATGCCGCGGATTGTTTCAAGCGCAACCGGCAATCTGCTGAAGAGCCCTTGGGAGTTCAAGCGCTATGGCAAGAGTGGCATAGAGGTGAGTGACCTCTTTCCTGAGGTTGGCAAATGTGTGGATGACCTGTGTTTTGTGCACTCGATGCACGGTTCGAATAGCCGTCATGGTGGTGCATTGCTTGAGCTGCATACGGGGAGCGATACGTTTGTACGTCCATCGATGGGCTCTTGGGTAACGTATGGCCTCGGGACCGAAAATCAAAACCTCCCTGGCTTTCTAACGGTTTGCCCAACATTGACGCATGGCGGTGTGAACAACTGGAGCTCGGCATTTTTGCCGGCGTGGACGCAGGGGACTCCGATTGGGAATGCCAGTATCTCGAGTGATCAGGCAAAGATTCCATTTATTCAGAATGCGGAAACACCTTTGTCGGCTCAGGAGCTCGAGCTTCAGATGGTTGGTAATTTAGGCAAGCGTCAGCTTAGCCATACGGGGCCTGATGCGGGGCTTGAGGGCAGGTTGAGTTCGTTTGAGCTTGCGTATCGGATGCAGCTGGCGGCTCCTGAGCTTCAGGAAATAACGGGTGAGACTGAGGCAACTAAAAAGTTGTATGGCTTGGATGACCCTAAGACGCGAAATTTTGGGCATCAATGTCTGCTTGCCCGGAGGTTTTCTGAGAAGGGCGTGCGCTTCGTACAGGTGACGCATTCCTATAAGTGGGATCAGCACGGTGATTTGCGTAAAGACCATACAAGCAATGCGGCGGAAGTGGACAAGCCGATTGCCGGGCTTATTCGTGATCTGAAGAGCCGCGGGATGTTGAAGGACACGCTGGTTGTGATCAGCGGTGAGTTTGGGCGTACTCCGGTTGCGCAGGGGGATGACGGCCGCGACCACAATCCGCATGGCTTTACGACCATCCTTGCGGGCGGCGGTGTGAAGGCGGGCTTCCGGTACGGCGAGACGGATGACTATGGGTTTTATGCGGTGAAGGACAAGATGCACTTGCATGATCTCCATGCGACGATGTTGCATTTAATGGGCATGGACCACACGAAGCTGACGTACTTCTACGGCGGGCGCAATTACCGCCTCACGGATGTGCATGGCGTTGTCCATCAAGGGATTATTGCGTAGCGCATAGCTGTGTCGCGTTAGCATCCCGGTATCAGACGGGCGAAATTATCGCCGCGTGGATGTCGCGGAATTATTCCAAACCTGGCTTACATACGTCTTTGTGTTTCCGAAATGCGTTGACGCGCTGT
>CAIWTR010000512.1 GCA_903915615.1 uncultured Armatimonadota bacterium | reverse complement strand
GCCTATCTTGATATTGTGACCCGAAGCTGTCAGATTAAGGCCGCGATCGTGATTGAGGATGAGCATGAGACATCCGGTGCACGAGCAACCCTCAACTTTGGACACACTGTCGGGCATGCCCTTGAGGGACTAACTGGTTATCAACGCTATAAACATGGCGAGGCGGTTGCCATCGGGATGGTCTCTGCCGCTCACATCGGGATTGCCTCGGGACTTACACCGCCTGAGCTTCTGGAAACGCTTCTGACATCACTTAGGGCTCTTGGGTTGCCGACAGACCTTCCCGGTGATATTTCCAATGAAGCGATCATAGGGCTGACATCCCGTGACAAAAAGGCATCCGCTGGTGTTGCCCGTTATGTCATCGCACGTGATTTTGGCCGGATGGAGCTGCATAAGCTCCCATTCGATGTGATTACGGCAGGACTTGAACGACATCGGAGTGCAGGAAGCAAAAATGTCTGAGCGGATAACCACTGGAATCCTCATCATTTGGATGATTTTTGCAACATTTGTCTTCTTTTCACCGTATTTGGGTGTGGCGGTACCGATGCCGGTGGCGACAGCCATCTACGCCCTAATGTTGGTTGGAGGCATTGTTCGGGTACTACTGATGTGGCTACGCAGCCGCAGTGGGACGATTAAGCAATCATGAACGATGGAGTTCGGGATGACGGTAACCTGCCTCCGATGTCACTTGGCATTCTGAGCGAGCGCTACGACCTGCTTGATGATTTCGGAACATCACCGCTGTTTCGTCATTTTCGTGCAAGGGATATGCAAGAGAATACGCTGGTTTCGGTCAAACTTTTGCGCTCGATTATGCGTGAGTATCCCGATGTGTTTGATGCGGTAAAGGTATCGGCGCTCACACATCTCTCACTGCGATCGGATCACATCGCGCAGCTTCTCGATGTTGGTGAAGATCCGGAACATGGACTCTTTGTCGTCGAGCAGTTTGTTCGCGGTGTCGACTTGGGTGACCGTATCCAGCGCTCTGCACTTCCGATGCCCATCACGATCATCAACCTGTTGCTGCCCATTGTTGCGGCGCTGCAAGAGGCGCATGCGCAGGGAGCGGTCCACGGCGGGGTTCGCCCGGACAACATCATCATTGGTCTGGATGGCAAAGCGGTGCTGGCTGGCTGGGCATGTGCTCCCGGGTTACATCGCCTTGCACAGCGCACGACATCGGTAGAGCTTGCCATCGCCCGCTATGCTGCTCCAGAGACTGCAACGATTCACAGCTGGACGCCATCATCGGATATTTATTCGTTTGGTGTTGTGCTCTATGAGGCTCTAACGGGTGAGCTTCCATTTACCGGCGAGGATGCGGTTGAGCTCGCGACCCGGCATGCCACATCGATTCCTGTAGCGCCATCGACCATCAATCCTGCCGTTCCCAAGGTAATCGATAACCTGGTCCTTCAGTGTTTGATGAAGTCACCATCCGAGCGGATTCCATCGGCATCCGCCCTGTACCAGCAGTTAGTTCAGGTTGGAGATGCTCTCCGGGCCGGGCGCAGCTACGGAGTTACGGATCAGGCCACACCTGTCGTGGCAAGTCCGGGAGTCCCATACGGGGCGATGAATCCTAAGTCACAGAGTGCCAGGTTCAGCGATTCGTGGAGTGATGAAATGGCTAAGCGACGTTCCACCACGGTTGTAGAAGACGACGATGATAATGATGTTGATGATGGCCGTTACGCCAAAGCAAATGCCACCGCATTGAAGCAGCGTAATGCCAGTATCTGGGCGATGCTCGCAGCATCCTTTGTCCTCCTTGGCAGCATCGTTGGCGTTGTGCTTCTGATACGTCCGTACCTGATGCCCGCCGAGATTATCCTCGTGCCGGCGCTCAAGGGGAAGACCCTTACTGAGGCACAAGCCCTGGCGGATGAGCGTGGGTTTAAAGTGGAGATTGTTGACCGTAAGAACAATCCTGATGTGCCCAAAGATGTCATTTACCAGGTGCGTGAGGCAGAAGGTCAGGCGGTTCGTCCTGGGAGTGTGATTGCGATTTGGGTGAGCGATGGCCCTGAAATGGTGCCCGTTCCCGACTTGCGTGGAAAGACAATCGGTCAGGCGAAGCGTGCGCTCGAAGAAGCTGGGTTTTTGCTTGGCGGAACGACGAAGAAACGCGACTTTGCAGAGGCCGGCTCGGTTATCGATCAGAGTGTCGTCGGTGCAGACTCGGCTCCAAGAGGCGCGACGATTGATATCGTGCTTTCAGCAGGAGATGAAGTCATCCCAGGTGATGTGCCTGATCCGGCGGTGACAAATCCTACGACGCCCGGGTCATCCGATGCGCCTACAGGCCAGACGACTGACCTTCCGCCTGCCGATTCCGAGAATCCCCGCTGGTT
>CAIWTR010000511.1 GCA_903915615.1 uncultured Armatimonadota bacterium | reverse complement strand
CCAGCCTGGTGTTGTGATGCCATCCGCATGGGGATTTGAGCGTGCCGGGCAGTCCGGGCGCTGGATTTCCAAAATCCTCCCGCACCTGTCGCAATGCGTCGATGACATGGCCTTTGTCTACAGCATGACATCCAAGTCCAATGTCCATGGACCCGCGACGTTTTTACAGACAACTGGCTTTGTACAGCCGGGTTTTCCATCGATGGGAGCGTGGATAGCGCACGGCCTTGGCAGCCTTACGGACAATCTTCCCGTGTTTGTCGCACTCCCTGATTCCCGTGGCGTTCCACCGAATGGTCCCGCCAACTGGGGCTCTGGCTTCTTGCCTGCGGCCACACAAGGCGTTGTCCTCCGCCCAGGCAGCAAGACCGCAATTCGGGACCTACAGCCACCATCCGAGGGCTCATCTCCAGCAGCCGAAGCGGCACGAAAGCGCTTTTTGACGGACATGAATCGACTGGATGCTCGTACAAATGGTTCGGATGATGCCCTTGTTGCACGCATAAAAAGCCATCAGCTTGCCGCAAAACTGCAGCTTTCCGCTCCTGAAGCCATGGATATCTCGAAGGAAAGCGTCGCAACACGCCAGCTTTACGGAATCGGTACTGCGCAGACAAATGACCTTGGTACACGCTGCCTGGTTGCTAGGCGGATGCTTGAGCGGGGTGTACGCTTTGTCCAGATCTGGAGCGGAGCTGATAACGGCTTCCCACGCCGGAACTGGGATTCCCACGAAGACTTACGCAAAGACCATGCGGACATGGCAACTGAGCTTGACAGGCCGGTCGCTGGCCTCCTCCGTGATCTGAAGAGCCGCGGGCTCCTCGATGACACCATCGTTCTTTGTACAAGTGAATTCGGCCGGATGCCCTGTAGTCAGGGGGGTAAGGGCAGGGACCATAACCCCGAAGCGTTCACAACCTGGCTCGCTGGCGGCGGCATCAAGGGTGGCACGGAAGTCGGCACGACCGATGAATGGGGCTATAGGGTCGCAGAAAATCCTGTTACAGGTTACGATGTGCACGCAACAGTCCTTGCATTGCTTGGTGTTGATCATACATCGCTGACATTTCGGCATAATGGCGTCAACCGCCGCCTCACGGATGTCCACGGGCATGTATTGAAGCAGCTGATAAAGCACGTGTGAGTAACTGACCGTGAACTCGATTGGAATGGAAACAATCTGAATGGCGCCAACGTTGGTGGTGATGGCAGCGGGAATGGGAAGCCGCTTCGGAGGGACGAAGCAGCTTGCTGGCGTAGGGCCAAGCGGTGAGACGATTCTGGATTACTCCGTCCACGATGCCATTTCTGCAGGTTTTGGCAAAGTCGTCTTTGTCATCCGCAAGGCATTTGCCGATGCCTTTGAACACGGAATCGGTGCACGCTATAGCCACCTGATTGATGTCTCCTATGTCTACCAGGAGCTCGACAATTTGCCCGCTGGGTGCACTCCTGATCGTGACCGCACAAAGCCGTGGGGTACAGCGCACGCTGTTTGGTGCGCATGTCCCGAAGTTTCTGGGCCCTTTGCTGTAATCAACGCGGATGATTTTTATGGCCAGGATGCGTTTGCACAAATGGCTGCGTATCTCAGCGCGGTAGGAACAGAAGCTGGCCAATATGCGATGGTGGCGTTTGAAGTGGATGGCACATTAAGCCCATTTGGCTCCGTTTCCCGGGGTGTCTGTAAAGTGGACGCTGCTCGCAACCTCGTGGAAGTCACGGAACACACCGCATTGATGCGCTCCGATTTGGGAGTTGTGTCAACATTTGCAGACGCATCCACAGAGGTGCTCCCCTTTGACACTCTGGTATCGATGAACTTTTGGGGCTTTACCCCAGACTTCCTCGTGCACACCGAAGACTTTTTTGTGCAGTTTTATTCGGCGAATCATGCATCCTCGAAAGCGGAGTGCTACCTGCCATCGGCGGTAACGCACCTCATGCAGTCAGGAACGGCGACAGTCAAAGTTCTAGGTACATCCGGCAGGTGGTTTGGACTCACCTATCCTGACGATCGGGATGCCGTTGTAAGTGCGCTTGCTGCTTACACGGAGCAAGGCATTTATCCATCCCCATTGGTAGGCGACGCTCTTAATGATTGATGCACGTTTTCAGCAGGAGCTGTGCGCCCAATATCCAGAGTGTGGACGCTGTGTAAGCGTTGAGGTGCTCGCAGGGGGACACATCAACGATACCTACTTGGCGCGCTACGATGTGAGCGGTGGTGTTCGAAGCCTTGTCCATCAACGTATCAACCACAACGTGTTCAGGAATATTCCATACGTGATGGAAAATGTTGTGCGTGTTACCGAGCATGCGCGCGTATGGTTTTCTAAGAATGGCGTGGTGGATGTTGACCGGCGAGTGCAGACTGTCTATCCAACACGGGATGGCAACTACTACTGGCAGGATTCGACCGGAAACTACTGGCGTACGCAAGATTACATCGCCAATGCATTCTCGCGCGTTGTTCCTGAATCCAGCGATGATGCGTACGAGGCCGCCTTTGCATTTGGGATGTTCCAGCGCGTTGTAGCAGACCTCGACAAGCCGCGACTCCACGAGACGATTCCAGGTTTTCATCACACTCCACAGCGCTTTTCAGCCTTTGAAGCTGCTGTCAATGGCAATGCGTGTGATCGTTTGCGCGGATGCCAACCAGAAGTCGAGTGGTTATTAGACCAAAAGCCCTGGCATGCTCTGGTACAGCAGGCATGGGATGCCGGTGTACTTCCAGAGCGCGTCGTTCACAACGATGCCAAGGTTGCAAATGTCCTCTTCGATTGCGATACCGCAGAAGGGCTTGCCGTCATTGATCTGGACACCGTAATGCCCGGACTTTCCATCCATGATTTTGGTGACCTCGTCCGCTCGACCACATGTACCGCTGGCGAAGATGAGCAGGATCTTTCGAAGGTCGGTGTCGATGTCGACCTGTTCTCCGCGCTCGCGGCAGGCTTTATAAACGGAGCCGGGACGTTATTGACATCCGAGGAGCGGTCAATGCTCCTTAGTGGAGCCAAGACAATCATCTTGGAGCAGGCAACCCGGTTTTTGAAAGACCACTTGGAGGGCGATACCTACTTCCGTGTTTACCGCCCAAACCAAAACCTCGATCGTGCACGGACACAGATACAGCTCCTCAAGAGCATCCAACAAAATGACCTGATGCTCAGTCTCATCATCAATGATGTTCAGCAAGGAGCCGCTTCGTGACACGCCCAAAAGTCCTCATCACAGGGGGATCAGGTTTTATCGGGTCACATATCGCGGCACTTGCATCCAAACATGCAGATGTCCGGATCCTGGACAATTTTCGGTCCGGATTCCGCGAGAATCTGAACGGAATTCCGCAGGAGCTGGTTGAGGGTTCGATTGAAGACAATGATGTTCTG
>CAIWTR010000510.1 GCA_903915615.1 uncultured Armatimonadota bacterium | reverse complement strand
AGATGAATATCACCATTCGGCGCAACGGTTACCACTGGGTTCGTATCCGGAAACCCGGGTGTATCCGCGATGACAACCGGCTCGCACCACTTACCGCTGCGGTCACGCCTGGATGCCCAAATAGCGACATCATCGGCTGTACGCTCACCCGTACCCCGGTAGAACACCACAAGGAGGGTCTTATCAGGGAGAACCGCGATACCGGCACTGTGGTTATGCAGGGGGTGAAACGGAAAGATGTCGCCGCCTTCCGTAGCCGCGAAGCCTCTAGTCTGTGGCATGGATATACCCGTAATAGACACCCATCCAGTAGGGAAGGAGGAACGCAATTCCATCCTCTTCTGATTGGCCATCCCCACCATGATCAGGCTCAAACGGCGACCCGTTCCAGCGCATCACCCGCTGCTCCTCAAGTGGGAGGGTGTTGGTGAGGAACTGCTCAGTTCCGCGGCTTTGATGTGTCCTCAGCTGAATATCATGCCGGTGCGAGTTCTTGATCGTGTGGTTCACCAAGTCCAGCGGCCAGTGCCCCAAGACATCTGTCAAAGTACCCGCAGCATCGGTGTCTCCGGTGAGCGCCATGACATGCGCGATGTAGAACGGGGAGCGCTCAGCCTTGATCCCACGACTACCCTTCGTCCCATCCCATGCGGTCATCAAGTTACGAACCCACAGCTGCTTACGCCACGGATCCGTCTCGCAGAGAATCATTGGCAACCAGACCGTCATCGCGAGCTCATCATCCGAGTGGTTGACCTGATACCAAAGAGACCCATCCCGGTAGAGCAGCGAATTGAGGTCATAGTGATGTTTACGAATGAACTCTTCACGGACATCGAGGTACTTCTTATCACCGGTGATCCTGTGCGCGATGGCTAGATATGTGATGTATTCCATCGAGTTCAGGCCGCGCTCTTCGTACCACTGCAGTGAGCCATTGATCGATTCTGGGTTCCACTCGCCCCAGAGGGTGCGCTTGCCGTGATGACCGAACATCCGGTGATTGTGCGAAATCAGATGATCGGTTACCCGCTTGACAACCGGGGCCATTTTTTTGCGGATGGCGGGATCGTTAAGCACATAATCGGCGACAAACCAGGCGTAGTAATGGCCATCGAGCTCATCGGAGGATGTATCGCCCTTGCACCAGATGTTTGGATCAACAGGTGACTTGAACCAGATTTTGGTCTCTTCACCTTCAAGGCGAACCGTTTCAGTATCACTAAAACCAAGGACACCTGCCTGACGCTCGGCTTCTGTCATGATCGCGCGGGCTGGGAAGCCGGGGATACCCGTAAGACGCTCGAGGTCAAGGATGGCATCAAGGTAGCGAACACAGAGACGTTTATCCTGTGGATTTCCGGTGGCTGCAGCCTTGAATGCATAGGCCGCGACGGCAAGGGCTGTCCAAAGTCCATCGTTGTCCGATGCCTCCGGAATCACACCAGCTTTTGGATCACCTTGCTTCTTCAAGCCACACCCGGTGATATAGCCATTGCGGTCGTGGCGCTGGAGTGTAATCTTCTCAAAGTGGTCCGCAAGGACCGAGAGAGCTACATGATCCTGCCAGAGGGTGGATGAGCCTTTCGACGTGTGGACGACGATTTTGCCATCTTCTGTCTCCGACAAACCCGTAACCTTATTGTCAACCAGCCAGCGCTTGCCCCAGAAGTAGTTGAAGCGACCATTATAGTGACGCCAAACGCCTTCATTGGTGCCGCCCCAGATGGCCCCATCTCGTCCGAGCAAGACACAGGTCATGTCTACACGTGGCACGCCATCGGCTCCTGTTAAGGGATGCCAATAGTCACCGCGGACAAGGACTGGTCCTGTGGTCGTAGCGAGGATAAAACCGCCATCTTGTGTGCGAACGCCATCCACGATACGCATGTCGGCATCGAGGATTGGTGCATTGAAGATTGGTCGGACGGGAGGCGAGGGGAGGTCGATGCGCTTCGGCTGTTGCGGCGAAGGGGTAGAAGCGTCGACCGTGTGCTTGGTTTTCCACACGAGGTGCATGGCCGATAGTTCACCAGAGCGGAGCCGTTGTCCTGTAGAATCATGCAACTAGTTTTACGAGGTGTACCAATGCCAGGAATGCGGTCGTCGATGGTGATGATGGCGGTTTCGGCGCTTCCATTTGGATTGGGGATGATGGTCCCTGTGAATGCGGAGCAGCTTCCTACCAATAATGCGCGCAAAGTGCTTGGAAGCACATGTGTGTCCTGTCATGGGAAAACTAATCCAGCTGGCAATATTGATCTATCAAGCGATTCTGGAATTCAAATAGCAGTCACGAGTGGACGACTTGAAAGGGTTCTGAAAGCTGGCTCGATGCCTCCAAACAAGCGTCTGGCAAAGCAAGATGAGTCCGCCCTTCGAACATTGCTTCCAACGACATCGGCAGCTCCTGCACTCTGGTCGCTTCGCCCCGTCAGCAACCCTGCCATTCCTAAAATGTCTGGTGCCAAACACCCTGTGGATGCATTTATCCTCAAGGGCCTGAAGGCAAAGGGT
>CAIWTR010000509.1 GCA_903915615.1 uncultured Armatimonadota bacterium | reverse complement strand
TGTTTTCACCGGGGACCGATGTCGAGAGTTCATCGGCTATTGCGTTGATTGATGCACTCGCTCGGTGGGATACAACGCTCCAAAAGCGCAAGATGCAGCATGTTGTGCGGGGTGGAACACGTACCGCATCATCGAAGCCGGCACGCCTCACAAAGCCGCGTCTGACTGAACCTCAGCTGATCAAGGCTGGGGAGCTCCAGCGGGATGGGTATACCGTCCAGAACCTCGCAGATTACTTCGGCGTCAGCCGGATCACGATGGTGAAGTACATGAAGCAGGCCGAGGAGAGCGGGCTTTACGCCAAGGAGTAAATGCATCCCGAGCGGCGCTTAGGACAAACAAAACACTCCTCTGGAATGAGGGTTGTTTTTTCTTTTTTTCTCTTTATGTGCTTGAGGACACGAGGTAGACATCAACTTCGGCGTCAGCCGGATCACGATGGTGAAGTACATGAAGCAGGCCGAGGAGAGTGGGCTTTACGCCAAGGAGTAATTGCAGTCCGATCGGTGCTTAGAATAAAGAAAACACTCCTGTGGAATGAGGGGTGTTTTTTCTTTTTGTTCTGCCTGCTAGGCCAAGCAATGAATCAACTTCGCTCAAGTACATGAAGCAGGCCGAGGAAAGCGGGCTTTACACCAAGGAGTAGATGCCATTCCTTGGAAATGAATTGAAAACACTCTCACTTGCTGAGGGTGTTTTTTCTGCTTAATGGCTATTCGGCGAACGAACATCAAAAAGCCTGATTCACGGGAGCAAGCTTTATGGCTATTCGGTGAACGAACATCACTTCAACTAAATCAAAAACTCCCCCGTGTGTCGCAACATTGCCACACCACGGGGGAGTCCTTATCTTTGCAGCGCTAAATGCGCCAGCACAGGCCTAGAAGTTGCGGCCGCCGCCGAAGCCGCCCATGCCGCCTCCCATTCCGCCGCCGCCCATACCACCACCCATGCCACCCATTCCGCCGCCCATACCACCACCCATGCCGCCCATTCCGCCACCCATACCACCGCCGCCCATGCCGCCCATTCCACCGCCACCCATACCGCCCATACCGCCGCCGCCCATGCCACCCATTCCACCGCCGCCCATACCGCCCATACCGCCGCCCATTCCGCCGCCCATGCCACCACCGCCTCCGCCGCCGCGGTTGAACTGGCGAATAAAGGTGATGTTACCGAAGGCGCCCATTAGGTCCATCGGGTCGATGAAAATCAGGGGAATGCGCTCGAAGGAGACATTGTTTCGTGTGGATGTATCCTCAGTCAGGTCCGGAGCTGGCGTCGGGTTCGACACCGTGATTTGCCGTGGCTTGACAATGTAGACATTGTTTTCCTTGATGTAGGTCAAGGGGGTTGTTGCAGCACGCATGATCAGCTTCAGCGCATTTTCAAATGGCTGGTCGGTAATCGTCATCGTAACAAAGCCTGCGACGTTGTTGTCGATGACGTAGTTGGTGATACCTGCCTGCTTGAATGCCATCTCGATGACTGTGCGAATCGGCGCATCCTTGAGGTCCAACGTGATGGAGTTTGGATTACGTTCCTGCTGCGCATGTGCGCTAAGTGAGGAAATGCCGATGACAATTGCCGTGGCAAAAATGCCCGTACTGCGGTTCAAATTCATGATGCCCGTGACCCTCCAAATGGTGTTCACAATCAAAAGCATCATCCGTTGCGTCAGAAATGGCAGTGATCAGTCGTGCATCATCTCATGTATTGCTTTCCGATGACGGGTAGTTTTAGTCACAAAACCATAATTGTTACAAAACATTTTCTGTGAGCGGTGTCTGAGTTGTGAAAAGGTCAGGATTTAGCCGGGAAACGACGCCTGTAGAGATGTTTGAGCGGGCTTTTTTAACGGCGCTTTTATAAGTCTGCAAGCGTCCGATTTTGGTGCAGCTTTCCGATGACGGGTAGTTTTCGTCACAAAACCATAATTGTTACAAAACATTTTCTGTGAGCTGTGTCTGAGCGGTGAAAAGGTCAGGATTTAGCCGGGAAAAGGCGTTTTTAGAGGTGTTTGAGCGGGCTTTTTTAACGGCGCTTTCAAAAGTCTGCGATCATGAAATTTTGCCTAACTGAGAAGCGGACTCGTATTGCTCTAAACCTACTTCTGCCGTTCCACAATCGCCGCGACCCAGAGCGGGACAAAAGGACTGATACATCCCTTGCTCGTTGGGTAATCCCGATACGCCCCAACGCGTTCGCCGATTGCGATGGCTTCATCCCGGAATTCAGCGTGATGGATGCCAAGCTCGCCGAGGCAAAAGTTCATCGTCCAGCGGGCGGGCTCGGGTGCGGTAGCCAGCTCGTTGTCGATGCGCTTGAGCACGCCCGCGATGTCAAGCCCATCCGGTGACTTGGACACCCGCTCCGTCGTCAAGCTCCAAGCCGTACGCGCAAGCCATGGCTCGTCGTTGGCATTTAGAGAAAGCCACGCAATGCGCAGCGCTTCCTTCTCCAGATGTTGCTTCACAAGATAGCTATTCACCCAGTCGGCCAGATGCCCATAGGTTGCCGTCTGTACCAGCATCTTCAGCTGCTCAACCGACAGTTCCTTTGGCTTCATGATAAGCACCGCCACCAATCGAGCCTCCAGGAAACCTGTTTCCCACAGCTCTAACCCAAAGGCTGTGTTTAGCTTAATGGCTTTGGCAATCGTACGAAGCTCGCCAAGCTTCACGCCATACTGTGCGCCGACATAGCCGTGGCGCACATTTTGCGCGCGCAGCTGCTCAGTGCCGAGGGAATCCAGCTTTGTAAGGACATCGTGAACTGTCATCTGCGAATTCTATCAAGTCGCCGGACACAAAGAAGCCCCGGGGCTGTGTCGATGATCAACACACCACCCCGGGGGCGAAGCTGGCTACTTGGTTACGGAAAGGACTACCGTCTTAGTGGTTGTGCCTGTAGTTCCCGTCAATGTCACGGACGAATATTGGAGTTAGCTACAGGAGCGCATCAAGGCTTGGGAGTTTTGCTTGGACGGCGCGTATCAGGGCCGCTGGCAGAATCGCCAGCACGATACTAAAAGCCATTCGTACAGCTCATCCGGCAACAGTCCACTGCTAAAAGCCCTGAATTCCACTTGTATAAGACTCAAGATTCGGTGCAGCTCCCTGGCGCATTCGAATGCCCTCGCCGAGTTACCATCCTGGTTCAATAACCCATAGCGCTTTGGAGTTTTAGGGACATCCGCCGGTACACAAAAACTAATCGCATACAACGTCCCTTGGATTTTCCAATCGGCTTCACTCTCATTCGCACCACATTCGCTGTATGCGTTTCGTACTTCCACCAGCTCTATCCAAAGCGCCATGATCTTTTGTACAGGACCATTTTGGATGTCCAGATGTTGACTGGTGGTAACACTCTCTTGATTCACGGTCTATGATACGTCGCATCGTTTTTGAGCGTAATAGATCGCTTCGCACCGATGCGTTACAGCAAAACCTGCCGTTTCGTGGGCAGGGACATCTGGGGGATCTGAAGTCTGGGGCCCTTTAGGATTCCAAACCTTTGAGAATCGGCAAGTAACATCCTCCAACAATCCCAATGCAAACGGTCTACGTGGATAGGGCCTTTGAGTGGGATTATTGGGATGGAAGATAGATGGGGTACTAGGCAGTTCTACGCCTACTGATAAACATACCTACGAGCGCACATCCACCTGTAAGAGCAAGGGCTAATGTGCCTGGTTCTGGAGCAACGCTTGCGCCTAAGGCGGAGACACGGAGGTTGCTGTTGGTGATTGTCTTATCGCCTGTGAATCCCTCATAGGAAACATTGGTACTTGAGCTGGGTTGTGTAAAGCCGGTCATATAAATGCTGACGCCGTTAGGGAAATTTGTGGTAACCGTTACGATTTCGTCCAGAACCATAGACTGTGGGCTAATGGTGAGCCACTGGAAACCATCTTCCTCTGCGCTCAAGTTTAGAAGAGTAAAATCTGTTAAAAGGCTGTATGTCTTCCCCTTCATCGTATATGACAGTGATGATGGAGTATTAGCATCCGTAACAAAGCCAATACCGTTAAGAATCATCGACCCAGTAAACTTGTATGTTGACGTACCTGTATTTCTGGGGCCTTCAATATAGCCATCTGTCAACACATCAAACTGAGCAAATGCCTGTGATGGAATGACACTTCCGATGATCACACTAGCGACAACAACCGCACTACGAAAAGACTGGAACTTCATGAAATGGTCTAAACACTCTCAAACTAGATTGGTTTGCACACTGAAAAGAGTCCTAACGATGTACTCGACGTTTATACCTAGTTAAGTTAGTTAAAGCATTAACAATACATAAAACTTTAAATGTATTTACTAGTTTCCTGTATCATATTCGCTGCTATCTACCTTGTTCAGCACTTCCATACATCAGATGTAACCGTGAGCTCCGGCTCTGGATTGTTGGTTTAGGATCACAAGACAACTAACCCCTGGTAAACGCGTAAACCAAGGAACAGGACTAGGCCAACTGAGCATTGAGATGCCATCAAAATAGACTGTTTTCTACTGCAGTTTTGACAGCAAATTTGACAGCAGTTTGACAGCAGTTGGGGCGTTTTCAGACCAATATTAGCGAACACTAACGAAATCCATCCACCTGAAATTGCGCATTTTTAGGAGTATGGTAGTATTTATTCAGCCCTTGCGGGCGTAGCTCAATGGTAGAGCTCCTGCCTTCCAAGCAGGTCACGGGGGTTCGATTCCCCCCGCCCGATTACCCTGAGACCCTCCAAATACGGAGGGTTTTTTCGTTTCATAACCCCTATGCCAGCCGTGAAAATCTGATAACGACTGGAAACCTTAATCTTTACATCGTAAAGCGGGGGCGTGATGCGCATAAACTATGAGCATTCATATTCGGGTACTGCATAACCGAACCTCTTCAACAGCTATCCAAACAGATAGCTGTTTTTTTATGTGTTTGGCTCCTCGTAAGCGAGAAATGCCTTTTTGCGGCACCAGTTCTACATCATCGTAAAATGCACCACGATGACCGCACCGCTAACGATCTCTGATTACATCAAGCAGCTCCGCGACATCCCCGCCGGGCAGTTCAACATGGGGCGCGGCTACGTAACTGCTGATCGAAAAGGCCGCTACGCGGATGAGCTGCCCCCACACCTCGTTTCCATCTCAGCCTTCCAAATGGGGGCAACTCCCGTAACCGTCGGGATGTGGCGGGAATACACAGCCGCAAACAGAAAACTCCGGATGCCGGCTGCGCCCGAGTGGGGCTGGCTGGATGACCACCCGGTCGTAAACATCAACTGGCTCGACATCGTCGGCAAAAAAGGAAAAGGCGGCTACATCGCCTGGGCATCGAAAGTCGTCGGAGTCAAGCTCCAACTACCATCCGAAGCACAGTGGGAATACGCAGCCCGCGGCGGTAAAGACGTCATCTTCCCGTGGGGAGACACCTTCGACACAGCAAAAGTCTGGTGCTCTACAAAGCAGCTTGGCGATTCCGGCAAGACCGCACCCGTCATTCGCAAAGACCGCGCGTTTGAAAACCGCTTTCGGCTGCTCGACATGGCTGGAAATGTCAACGAATGGCTAAATGACTTCTATGGGCCGTACCCAACTGACACATTAGATGTTCGGGACCCGACTGGCCCCGCGCGCGGTGAGTTTAAATGCATCCGCGGTGGCTCGTGGCACAAATTCGATGCCGATAGCTTTCGCTGTACCAACCGCGGCGCAAGCCGCCCCGAACATCCCGGCGGCACACGCGGCGGCTTCCGGCTGATCGCAACGAGAGCCTAACCGAGTGCCTAGTTACTACAACGCACCCACAACCTTATGCGGCACATAAAGCTCTTCCAAATACTTAATGTCTTCTGCTGGCAATGTGACATCGATGGCGCCGATGGCATCATCGATATGCGCAATCGTCGTAGGCCCGACAATCGGAGCCGCGACCTGCGGCTTTTGCAGCAGCCACGCCAGCGCCACATGCGAGCGGGGGATACCAAGCCGCTCAGAAACATCCCCGACACGCGCTAAGATCGGCGCATCGATATCCGCGCTCGCACCGTACTTCATTTGTAAAATCTGATCCGTGGATGCTCTTGCGCTGCTGTCTTCCGACCACGCACGCGTCAGCTTGCCACTTGCCATCGGGCTGTACGGAATCACACCAATCCCCGCATCCGCACAAAGCGGCAACATCTCGCGCTCCTCCTCACGGTAAATCAGATTGAGGTGATTTTGCATCGAGACAAACTTCGCCCAGCCGTGCTTCTCGCTGATAAACAAAGCCTTTTGAAACTGCCAGGCGTACATCGCGGATGCGCCGATATACCTCACCTTGCCCGCGCGCACGATGTCGTTAAGCGCTTCCAGCGTCTCCTCAATCGGCGTCCCGTAATCCCAGCGGTGTATCTGGTAAAGATCGATGTAGTCGGTCTGCAGGCGGCGGAGGCTGTTATCGACCTCGGCAAAAATGGCCTTTCGGGACAACCCGCCACCGTTCGGCCCATCCGCCATCCGGCCATGCACCTTGGTCGCAAGGACGACATCATCGCGCTTCGCAAATTTCTTCAGCGCACTGCCGACATACTCCTCACTCGTCCCAAGGGCATAAATGTTCGCTGTGTCGAAGAAGTTAATGCCTTTTTCGATGGCATGGCGGATCACCGTGTGCGTCTGCTCTTCGCTCACGACCCACTTGTGCAGCCAGCGCTCCGGGTCGCCAAAGCCCATACATCCAAGACAAATGCGCGAGACTTCCAGCCCCGTCTTGCCAAGCTTTACATATTGCATTTGTGACCCACATTTACTCCTGAAACCTTACGCTCATCGGCACACAGCCATCGTCGATACTACTGATGTTCCTTATGCAGCGCAACCGCGCGGCGCGCAGCCTTGACCGCAGCGATAGTGGCATCCGCCTCGATGCCGCGCTCCCAGTCACGCAGGGCATCGATGTTGGCTTCAACCTTATGGAAACACGCTGCAATCCGCTCCATCGCCACCGTATTAGCAACCGTGTAGTTCCAGCCAATCAGCAAATCACGCGCGATCTTAACCTCGGTGCCAGGGCGCTCAATCCCCCGATAGTCAGCACCATAGTCTCGCAGAATACGCTGCCACCATATTTCAGGGCCATCGTAGTCCTGCCAAAGCAAACGCTTCCACTTGTAAATCGGCGTCGGAACGTACGGTCCGATTTCCAGCCCCTCCGCCGCTAACGCCTTGCAGTAGGTCTCACGGCTGATACCGGCTTCCTCGATGTTGAAGTTTAGGTTGACGATATGAAAGGATGGCTCTATTCCCGGGGCGTAGTCAGGAAGCGTTGCAAGCTTGCAATCAGCAATCATCGGCCGCAGGATGTCGACATTTGCCCGGCGGCCCGCGATCTCTCGGTCCAGTTTTTCCAGCTGGCTTGGAAACAGTGTGGCAATGACCGGGCTCAGCCGGAATGTCACAACTAGCGAGTCCACATACTGCTCGTAGTGCTTTGGAAAGTCCGGCTCACCCGCACGACCGTAGTGCTGACAAGTCATCGCCGCCCGCCAAAAGACATCTTCATCGGATGTCGTCAAGTATCCCGCTTCCGCAAGCCCGAGCAGCTTCCAGCCCATGCATGAAAATGCTGACACATCGGAGAAGTTGCCAACCACCGTTCCATTGATGCGCGCGCCATGCGCTTGGGATGCATCTTCGATGACCTTTAACTTGTGTTTAGCGGCGATGGCGTTGATCGCGACCATATCCGCGGGCTGGCCATAGAGGTGAACGACCATGATGGCTTTGGTGCGCGGGGTGATGACGGCTTCGATAGATGCCGGGTCCATATTGCCCGTGATCGGATCGATATCACTAAAGGCTGGGATACAGCCACAGGCAAGAATCGGTGAAACTGTACCGCCCCAGGTATACGGTGGGCAGATGATTTCATCCCCGGGACCAAACCCAAGTCCCATCAAACCAGCCTGTATCGCGGCGGTTCCAGAGCCAAGGGCGAGCGCATGGCGGCCACCGTGGTAGCGGGAGAGAGCCTCTTCCGCATTTACGATACTGCTGTGCGTCCGCCCAAGGCCGACTGTTTCACCACGTTCCAGAAGTGCTGCCGCGGACTGTATTGCATCCGGTGTAAATGTCGGATGTTGCGGCGCGGGCAAGATGCCCGTCGGAGTCCCGCCAAGTAATGCCAATGAACGGTGCATCGCATGTCCTCCAGTGGACTGCTCCACTGCAGACCTGACGGGATTCTACATCTAAATCCGCTGGGACAGACCTTCCGTTACGCGGCGCAGGCCCGGAGAGACATCGTAGCGATCGACGTGAACATTGAGTACATGCACACCGCCACTCGAGAGGGCAGCATCCAGCGCCATCGCGAGGTCGCCTTCGGTACGGATAACCCAGCCAGTCCCGCCGCCGATGACATCCACAATTCGGTCGTAATTCCACATCGGGAGGTCGTTAAAGTCCCCCTCGAGGAGATAACGCTCGGTTGTATAGCCATCGTTGTTCAGCACCACGACAATCGCCGACTTCTTGTAGCGCACCAGCGTACTGAGCTC
>CAIWTR010000508.1 GCA_903915615.1 uncultured Armatimonadota bacterium | reverse complement strand
GCCAAAGCTTGAGGCGGAGTTTGGGATGGTCTTGCCAGTGGTTGGGTGAGAACCCTCATCAAAACGATGTCCTCTTGCGTGCCTTGAGCGCAACCAAGTACACATGAGCAAGTATCGAGATGATGCTGCGTTGTACTTGCTTCAGGCGCCCATACCCCTCATCACCACTCTCACGGGTCCAATCAAAATTCTCAAAGTGCTGCCACTTCCGGCGCTCCGCTTTGCTTTCGAACACCACGCGCCAGCCGGCAGCTGTCAGGCTTTCCAGCCAACTACCACCCTGATCCCAAACTTCGATGCAGCCTTTACGAACGGCACCGCGCTTTGAAAACGAGAAGTCGTTGCAGTGGTTCACAACGGCATCCCGGCGTGCCGCCCACAGCCAGGTCGAAAGCCCATGCGTGATATCGACACGCTCACCACTGGGTTCCACCGTGTCCAACCGGACTGGAAATGCCTCGCCGCAAACACAGCCAACCGTTTGATCACTCACGATGGGCAGCACAAGATCCGCCACCCAATCCGATGCTACAAAGTGCATATCATCATGCGTGACAACAAAAATGTCCGTCGTGACATGGCTGCAAATCCAGCTGTACCACTCCGGCTGGGTGCGCTGTGCAGTGATAACCGCTATCCGGTCATCCCCGATACGGTCAACAACTCGCAGCGCCGGGATAGAGCATCCACAATCTAGCACCACGATGCGCAAGTTAGGGTAGCGGGTGTTGGAGATGCCCGTGGCCAGCGTGTGCAACAGCGGCCCCGGTAAGTCACGGGTGGTAATAAACCACGTCACATCAGGGCGGGATGATAATCGAGGTGGCTGACGGGAGACCCGCAGGCCCATCAGGCGAGCCTGAATGTACCGGACAAGAAAGCCAACCGTACCGCGGATTACCACACGTGCATCAAACCACATCCAGAATGTCACATCTGTAATTGCCGGGTTTTCGTGTAGCACTTGGTAGAATGAAAGCAACGTCTGGGTACATTTTGTATCCACCAGAACCGAGTGAATTTGATGGCCAACAACCCATTTGGAACCCTTCGATCGTTTAGCTATGGCTCCGGCAAAACCGGGACATATCATTCTCTCCCTGCTCTTGAAGAGGCTGGTATCGGACCCGTCTCAAAGCTCCCCGTTTCAATCCGGATTGTGCTTGAGTCTGTCCTGCGCAACTGTGATGGCAAGCGTGTGGCGGAAGCCGATGTACACACATTGGCAAACTGGGCAGCATCCGCAGAGCGCACGGACGAGGTTCCATTTGTAGTCGCACGCGTTGTCCTGCAGGACTTTACCGGCGTTCCCCTCCTTGTGGACATGGCCGCGATGCGCAGCGCTGTCGACAAACTTGGCAAAAACGCTGGCATCATCGAGCCCCTCGTACCCGTGGATCTGGTTGTAGATCACTCTGTACAAGTCGATGTCTCCGAGCGGCCCGAAGCCCTTCGCCGCAACATGGAAATCGAATTCGAGCGCAACACACAGCGCTACCAGTTTATGAAGTGGGGGATGCAAGCCTTCGACACATTTAGCGTCGTTCCACCAGGCGTTGGCATCGTCCACCAGGTAAACCTCGAATACCTCGCAAAGGGTGTTCTTTCCACCGATGATGGCCTCTTCTACCCGGATACCCTCGTTGGAACCGACTCGCACACCACGATGATCAATGGTCTTGGAATCGTTGGCTGGGGCGTTGGCGGGATTGAAGCCGAAGCCGGGATGCTGGGTCAGCCTGTTTACTTCCTCACCCCCGATGTGGTCGGCGTGAACCTCACCGGTTCCCTCAAACCAGGCGTCACCGCAACCGACCTCGTCCTCACCATCACCGAAATGCTCCGCAAAGCCAAGGTCGTTGGAAAATTCGTTGAGTTCCACGGAACGGGTGCTGTCAGCCTTTCGCTGACCGACCGTGCTACGATTGCGAATATGGCACCTGAATATGGCGCCACGATGGGCTTCTTCCCCGTCGATGAAGAATGCTGCCGCTACCTGACCAACACGGGACGTACGGAAGAGCAGGTGGATGCGTACCGCCAGTATTACAAGGCACAGGGGATGTTTGGTATTCCGGAAGCGGGAACCATTGCGTACTCACAGGTCCACAATCTTGACCTCGGATCCGTCGTACCAAGTGTCGCCGGGCCAAAGCGTCCACAGGATCGCATCGAGCTGACCGCGGTCAAATCCGCATTCACCACGATGCTGACCGATCCGACAGCCTATAACAAGCCATCTCTTTCCGGGGCTGCAACCATCCTCCCAATGGTAGATTCCATTGCCGCAGAAGTCGATCGCTCCCTTGAGACATCCACCATCTCCGATGGAGACATCGTTATCGCTGCGATCACCAGCTGTACGAACACATCCAACCCATCCGTGATGCTCGCGGCTGGACTCGTTGCGAAGAAGGCTGTTGAGCGCGGACTGACCATCCGGGAAACCGTCAAGACAAGCCTTGGCCCAGGCTCCCGTGTCGTCACCGCCTACCTCGAGAAAACCGGCCTGCAAACCTACCTCGACCAGCTCGGCTTCCAAACCGTTGGCTACGGCTGTACAACCTGTATCGGTAACTCCGGTCCTCTACACCCAGCCATCGAGAAGGCAATCGTCGACAACCAAGTCGTCGCTGTGTCCGTCCTCTCCGGAAACCGTAACTTTGAAGCGCGCGTTCACGCAAATGTCAAAGCCAACTTCCTGATGTCGCCGCCTCTCGTCGTTGCCTACGCCCTCGCTGGGTCGGTCAATGTCGATATCACCACGG
>CAIWTR010000507.1 GCA_903915615.1 uncultured Armatimonadota bacterium | reverse complement strand
TTGGATGATAATGAAGCTGGCCACCATCCCGGTCGACCAGCAACCAGCGGTCTGACTGCACGACCAAAAAGCGTAGAACGCTCTCATCCATCTTAAACATCGCATCCATCTTGCGGCTGCGACGCACGAAAAATGGCAAGCCAAGCGCATCCGCGACGCTGCGCGCATGCTCAACCTCATCCTTGCGGCTCTTTAGCGCACATGTCACCGCAAAGCCAGGGATGGGCTTCCAGCACTTTGGAATCCCTATCAATGAGCAACATCCAACATTAAGGACGCTGCGCTGACGCTTCGTTCTGTGCCATCCGGGAGCAGCACAACAACGTGGCTAAGGCCCGCAAGGCGAACAATCGAAACCTTGCCAAAGCTTGGGTGATGTCGCCAATAGCCGCCGCAGTGCCGGGCATTCCAAGCATCCACCAATGCAGGCGTCATGGCTGCTGTTTCCAGAAATCCATCAATCGTAGTGATCACGTGGTCTGCAACGTTGCGGGATGACGCAGCTGATCCCGCTGGCACAAGCGCGCCGGCAACGTAGCCAGTCTGCAGCTCTGGAGCATCTGCCACATTGATGCCAATGCCAACAACAAACACCGGTGCACCAAAGGCATCCCAGTGCTCCACCAGCACCCCGGCAACCTTGTCGCCGTTGAGGAGAACATCATTGGGAAACTTTATCGAGAGTCCTGTATGCCCACAGACTTTAGCTGCTGCATCGAATGCCGCAACGCCTGCGAGCAGTGGGACCGCTTCCAGCGGTAGAGCGTCACCAGCAGGCAGTAAGAAGGACATCAGGCAGGCTGTTCCAGCATTGGCCCAATGTGCCCCGCGGCGGCCTCTCCCACTCGTCTGAGCGCTTGCAAGCACGACAGTCCCAAGCGGATAGCCATCACGGACATAGTCACGGATTACATCCATCGTGGATGTGACTTCATCCAGCTCAATCCAGACTCTCTGCATAACTTCTTAAACCACTACAAGTCATGCATCGCCACAACAAAACACCAAACCATAAGCATGGGAATGCGTTCTCGGGTAGGTTCTGTCGTTTTTTTGGAGTACGCGTCGATTCAACTGTCGCTTGCAGAAAGCAGGTTTGCAGGGCGCTATGAAGAGCGCGATGCTAGCCGTTCATCCAATGAAAAGTCATACATCGCCACAATAAAACACCAAACCATAGGCGTGGGAATGCATGGTCGGGTAAGTTCGTTTGTTTTTTAGAGCACGTGTCGATTCCACTGTCGCTTGCAGGTAGCGGGTTCGCCTCGCGCCAAGCAGCCCGCGATACTAGCCATTCATCCAAGGAAATGTTGGGCATCGCCACCAGAAAAACAAATCCTTAGGCGCGGTAACCCATGGTCGGGGTATGTTCGTTCGATTTTTAGATTACGTGTCGAATCCACGATAGCTTGCCGGCAGTGGGTTCGCCTTGCTCCTGGCAGACCTTGCTGCTACAAGTTCATCCAACGACAGGCCATGCATCGCCACTGAAAAACAAAACCCCGACCGTGGCGATGCCAGATCGGGGTCCATTCCTCTACGTGGACAACTAGGCGCCGAGCCCGCCTCCACTTGCACGCGGCGGATTCTCAAGACGCCATGCACGCCTGGATGCAACCAGCTCATCAGACTTGAGAGCCGCAATCGGGTCACGGGGAAGTCCAACTTCCTCACGCGCATCCGCAAGAATGCCACGCACATCCGTCTCGTACGCATCCCGAAGCACGTTATGCGCCCCCATCACATCCCCAGCCAGCTGGAAACCACGCAGCGCTTCCCGGTCGACCAGCAATGCCTTTGCGTAGGCAATTTGCACATTCTGAACCGACAAGACCATCGCTTCGATTTTCTTCTCGATGACGTGGGACTGGTCGAGCATATACGCAACTGGCGCCGCAGTCTGGCCATCGTTGCCATTGATCAGCTCATGGAAAATCAGGAACAGCTGGAATGGGTTTGCAGAACCGACAATGAGGTCGTCATCCGCGTAGCGACGATCATTGAAGTGGAATCCGCCGAGGCGGCCTTCATCGAGGAGCGTCGCGACGATGTCTTCGATGTTTGTGTAGTGTCCGTGATGCCCTGTGTCCACGAGGACCTTAGCGTTTGGCCCGAGGTGCTGACAGACCAAGAGGCTGGCTCCCCAATCCGAGAGGTCGGTTGTGTAAAATGCCGGCTCGAAGAGCTTGTATTCGATCAGCATCTCGACGCCAGCCGGTAGCGCAGCATAGCCTTGCGCAAGCGAGTCCTTTAGGCGATGGCGACGCGACCTAAGGTCATCCTGCCCAGGGTAGTTAGTGCCATCGGCGAGCCAGACCGCAACCTGCTTTGACCCCACGATTCCAGCAATCTCAGCACACTCCACGAGGTGTGCGACGGCTTTCGCACGTACATCCGGGTTGCTATTACACACACTCCCAAGCTTATACGCCTGGTCCTGGAAGAGGTTGGGATTGATCGCTCCGAGGGCTACTCCGTGCTCTGTGGCGAAGTCGGCAATCGTTGTCCAATCTCCACCGGCTGGCGGGAGATCCCATGGAATATGGAGCGCAACGGTGGGTGCTGCGCCGGTCAGCCGATGAACGCTGCTGGCATCCTCGATTTTTTCAAAGACATCCCGCGCCGCGCCTGGCTCTGGAAATGCGCCGAAGCGTGTGCCTGCATTTGCAAAACCCCAGCTAGGGAGCTCAATCGGTAACCCACGGACCGCAGCACGGATGGCTGCATGCGACATCGCCATAATTATCTCTCACCCTCACCTATCGAACGTGGCTCACTGTTTCGGCATCGGTGACCGATGTTCCTAGCACAGATGCCCTGAGTCGCTGTAAGAATACGGCATATGATGCGCCTTCCGGTTGCTTGGATGAATCCGAAGAATGCTCCGCCAGCCCAGAGGCTCTGGACACGGTGGTGGTGGCTGGGGTCTGCCATCAGCGAGAAAGACATCACGGCAGAGCTGACAGCCCTCCGCAACGCAGGCTTTGGTGGGGTCGAGATTTCACCCATCTACGCCCCGGATGCCCCCGGCTACACGCCCGTCGACTATCTCTCCCCCAATTTCGAGCAGCGCTTTCGGCATGCGGTGCGGACTGCGCGGGCACACAACATGGATGTCGACTGCATCCTTGGAACCGGCTGGCCCTACGGTGGTCCTTGGATTGGAAATGTGCACCGTGCGCAAGGCTTGTCGGTAATCCCGGCCGCACAGCGTAAACGCCCGGATGGTGCCGTTGAGATCGCCGCGACGCGCGACCTGGTCGCGCTCGCAGTGCCAACGCGCCAGCAAGTAAAGCGCTCAGGGCCGGGCGGTGCTGGGAATGTGATGGATCCGTTCAGCCGGGATGCAGCAGCAGCGTTTCTAAAACCTATCGATGTATTCCTAAACCGTTTGGGCTCGGACACCCCGCGTGCCGTCTTCAATGATTCATGGGAAGTCTATGGCGCGACGACGACGGCGGGGATTGCGGCATCGTTTGAAAAAGCAGCTGGCTATCCGTTTGCCGATGCACTTGCATCCCTTGCCGCGAAGTCAATATCACCGAATGCAAAGGCGCAGCGGAGTGACTATGCGGCGCATTTAGAGGAGTTGGCGCATTCCGAATTTCTAACGCCGTGGACGATGTTCGCGCATTCCCGCAAAGCAAAAACCCGCCTGCAAGCCCACGGGTCTCCCGGTAATCTAATCGATTTCTACGCAGCTGCCGATATCCCGGAGGCGGAACAGTTCGGGTGTGGGCCTCTGGTTCTCTCGGGGCGTGAGCCGCTGGTCGCGATTCCGAAGCCTGTCAGCCACGAGGTTGCCGTTGAAGAAATGTTCATCTGTACGCTCGCAGCAAGTGCAGCACAGCTCACGGGAAAGCCACTGGTAAGCGCTGAAGCTTTTACATGGCTGGGCGAACACGGAGCGGCTCCGCTTGATCACATCCGTGCCGAGGTCGATGAGCTCTTCCTCGCAGGCATCAACCATGTTTTCTGCCATGGAACGGCGGCAAGCCCGGCGGATGCTCCTTGGCCCGGCTGGATGTTCTACGCATCCAATCACTTCGGACCGACAAACCCTTGGTTTGCACATATGAAGCCCCTGACCGACTATGTCGCGCGGGCCCAGTCGCTTCTCCAAACATCAACCATTGATGCCGATGCCCTTGTTTACTTTCCGATTTGGGATGCCCGTGGCAATGTGGATCAAGCAAGCCCGGTAACAACTTACACCCTTCATGGAACTGCCGACTGGTTCCGCGCCGGGATGCCCGGGCTCTCAACGCTCGTCCAGCAGTGGTTCCGCGATGGCTCCCAGATATCGATGTTCTCGGACAGCCTTATCAAAGATGTGAACGTTGGCAAAGGTGGACAGCTGACTTCACATGGCTCGACCTGGAAGTGCATCGTTGTTCCTGAATGTACGACAATGCCCGAAACCACCCTCAGCCGTATCGTCAAGCTGGCAAACGAGGGAGCGCATGTCATCTTCATTGGCAAGCCTCCACAGCAAGTCCCCGGTTACCACCAGCTGGAACATCGGCAGACAGCAATGGATCAATCGTGGTCGAACGTCTTCGCATCGCCAACATCTAAAAAAGCCACACGTGCAAAATCCTATAGCTGCGGGCGTGGTCTGATCACGCTTGCTCCTGATTGGCAGACTGCACGCGCTGCAGGAGGTTGGCTAAGTGAGCCGATGGCCAGCATCACCCTTGGCATACGTCGCATCAGAATCGGAACCAAACCCGCACACTTCATCGTTAACCGGGCAAACGGCATCCACCAAAAACACCTTACCGTCGCACACTCCGGTCCCCGTCCGCGCACAGCAACCATCCTAGACCCACGGAGCGGTCGTAAATTTGTCGCTCCAGTGATGTCGCATACATCGTCATCAGTGACACTGCAGGTGGACTTGCCGGTCGATTCGGTGCGCTTTGTCATTTGGGACAACCCGAAAGTGGCGGCGCCAATCGGTATCGCAGCCGTGCGGCGAGAACGAAATCTTGCACATGGCCCCTTAGATGTAACTCCCGGTCCAGGCTCAGTCCATCCTGAGACGATGAAGTCGGTAACGCTTGGTGACTGGTGTCAGTGGTCATCAGCGTGGCGGGCTTTCTCGGGGCGCGCGACGTACAAGACAGCTGTGCGGGCAGCATCGGGCAAGCGCGTGACGATAAACCTCGGGGATGTACGCCACAGCGCACGTATCACGTGGAATGGTCGCGAAGTCGCCACATTAATTTCCGCACCGTACGAGGTATCGATCGCAGCGAGCGATGTCAAAGCAACTAACATCCTAGAAGTGGAAGTTGCCAATCTGATGCTAAATGGCCTTATCGGATGCGAAAAGTCGGGTATGAAGTGGCAGAAGTTCTACTTCGTCGGTATCGATTACAAGCCATTCACAGCCACCAGCCACTCGGAGCTCCCGAGCGGCATCCTCGGTCCCATCATCATCAAACAGGAGATTTAAGCAATGCAATACCGCCCTCTTGGCCGTACCGGTGTACAGGTCAGCACGTTATGTCTGGGAACGATGAACTTTGGGGATGACTGCAACGAGTCGGATTCCATCGAGATTGTGCACCGGGCACTCGATGAAGGCATCAACTTTATCGACACCGCGGATATGTATTCGCAAGGTCGCTCTGAAGAGATCACAGGTAAAGCGCTTCACGGTGCAAACCGCTCACGCGCCATCCTTGCGACCAAGGTTTTCAACCGCATGGGAGATGGTGTGAACGCTTGGGGCAGCCACCGAAATCACATCATTGAAGGGTGTAATGCATCCCTCAAACGCCTCGGAACCGATTACATTGACTTGTATCAGCTCCATCGGCCACACCCGGATGTCCCGATCGATGAAACCCTGCGCGCCTTGGATGACCTTGTTCGGGCAGGCAAAGTCCGCTCGATTGGCACATCTACGTTTGCCGCTTGGCAGGTCACCGAGGCCTTATGGGCATCCAAAGAGCTTGGCCTCAACCGCTTTGTGACTGAGCAGCCTCCGTATAACCTGCTCGACCGGCGGATTGAGCGTGAGCTGATCCCGATGTGTCAGACGTACGGCATCGGTATTCTTCCCTGGGCACCGCTTGCAGGCGGCTTGCTGACGGGTAAATACATATCGGGGCAGCAGCGTCCAATGGATGCCCGGTATGCATCCCGGACTGCCCCGATGAATCGCGATCACGAAGCAGCGCTCGTAAAAGTTGAGGAATATGTTGCGTGGTGTGGAACCCAAGGTTTGGCACCATCGGATGTGGCCCTTGCCTGGTTGATACAGCAGCCTGGGGTAACCAGTCCTATCATCGGTCCAAAGTCGATGCACCAGTACACCGCCTATATGAAATCCGCGGAGCTTACGCTAACGACAGCGCAGCTTGCTGACATCGATGCGATTTTCCCTCCAGGAACACACATCAGCAACTACTACAGCGCTAACTTCGGACCAAATGCCCGCTGGTAGTTGGAGTCGTTCAACAGGATTGCCGGTCGCGGTATCAGGCAGAGTAGAATGCAGGCAGAGGTCTTAGTGTGCGAAATAATGTCGTAAACATGCGGAGTCAGTTTCAGGCATCCGGGACGCCCGTCACCTACATCATCATCGCTGGAAATGTCCTGACGTTTCTGGCATCCTTTGTCGGAATGGGGAGTGGTTTCTCCCCGATGTTTCTGGCTGCGTCATCACTTACCTTTCCGATGCTCCCGATTACGGCAGTCACTTGGCCATTGGTCTCGACCACCGATCCGATCGGCTTGTTCTTTGGAGTGATGTGGGCGTTATGGGTTTGCGGAAGCCTTGAGCGCAGCTGGGGCAGCCAGGTATTCGCATGGTTTGTCGTCGCCCTTAGCGCCATCACCACACTTGCATGCTGGGGCCTTGGCGCGCTGCTCCATGCTCCATTTGGCCTCGCTGGCCTATGGATGGGCCTTGCCGCACCGACGGTTGCATGGTGCTACATCAACCGCCGAGAAAAAGTCTCCATCTACTTCATCTTCAAAATCCCGGCACCGTGGCTTGGTGCCATCACGGTAGCGAGCTTTGTCTACCAAATTGCCGTTACGGGCGGCTCCCCAATCATGGGAATCGCTGGCCTCGTATCTCCTGGGCTTGCCTATTGGTACGCGAGCGGTGCCCGCTTCACGCTTGGAAAAGCGCGCAGTAAGTCACGCTTTGATGGCTTTGAGAATGAAGTGCGCGATGCTGAGCCAAGCAATCCGATTGCGCGGTTACTGGATGGCATCCGGCGGAAACAGCGGGATGCGAAGATAAAGAAGATGTTTAAGAACAGTGGACTGGGTGACGACGATAAGGACTGATGAAACAGCTCAGACGTATGATGGTCTGATTCTCGAAGCCGGTCGTGG
>CAIWTR010000506.1 GCA_903915615.1 uncultured Armatimonadota bacterium | reverse complement strand
TCCCGCAATCGTTGCCGCAACCAGCTCCAAAACGGGTGGAATACGGATATTGCGTACGCGTAAACCCGCAAGAGCAATATTTACAAGACAAAAGCCGTGATAGAGGATGACAGCCATTGGAATCGAGTGGAGGATTCCAAGGCCTACGTATACCAAAATGGCAGGACCAGCGACTGTGAATGCAATAAAAGAAAAAGCCAGCGCAAAAGATGTTCTTTTGGGCTGGCCATTATTCATACGCAAGGAAGTGTCCTAAAAGATCGCCTGCTCCGTGGATGCATCGAAGGCATGGACAGTATCGAGGTCGAATACGACATCGATTGGTGCGAGTTCCTTTGCAGGAGATTCAGCATCGACTTCCGCCACAAGCGAGCTCTTGCCAACGGTGAGGTAAAGCGTCTTGACAGCGCCCATGGTTTCGATGACATCAACTTGCATCCGGACCGTATCACTCGGATGCACGATGCTGCCCGAGAATGACTTCTCGACCATGTCCTGCGGACGAATACCGAGAACAACCGTCTTACCGTTGTACGCAGCAAGCTTCTTCGCACGATCGCCACTCACCTTGACGGTAAATCCGTTTTCAAGTGTGGCTGTGTCACCATCGATAGTGACCTTAGTTTCATGCAGGAAGTTCATCGATGGAGTACCGAGGAAGCCAGCAACAAACATATTCACAGGATGCTTGTAAAGCTCCATCGGCGTATCGCACTGTTGCATCAGGCCATCCTTCATGACAACGATGCGCTCACCCATGGTCATCGCTTCGACCTGGTCGTGCGTAACGTAAATCGTCGTGACCTTGAGCTGGCGGTGCAGTTTTATCAAGTCGGCACGCGTTTGTACACGCAGCTTTGCATCAAGGTTTGATAGTGGCTCATCCATGAGGAAGACCTGTGGCTCACGGACAATCGCACGGCCGAGGGCAACACGCTGGCGTTGTCCACCAGAGAGCGCCTTTGGCTTACGATCCAGAAGCTGATCGATACCAAGAGTCTTTGCCGTTTCACGGATACGCTTGTCGATATCAGCCTTGATGGTCTGGGTCTCACCCCAGTTCATCAGCTGCTTATAAAATGGAGGAAGCATCCGCAGACGGAGACCAAACGCCATGTTGTCGTAAACGGTCATGTGCGGATAAAGCGCATAGTTTTGGAAAACCATCGCGATATTACGGTCACGTGGAGCAACATCGTTGACAACCCTGTCACCGATCAGAATCTCTCCACCTGTAGACTCTTCGAGCCCGGCAACCATCCGCATGGATGTTGTCTTGCCACATCCGGATGGTCCGACAAGGACGAGAAACTCTCCATCACGAATCTCAAGGTTCATATCCTTTACGGCATGAACTTCCTTTTTCGTTTGCTGGTCAGTGAAGACCTTGTTCAGATTTCGCAGTGTTACAGAAGCCATCTTTGGCAATATCCTTCCCGCTAAAAAGACGGTGGTTAAACTCGAAGTATAGGTTTCGCTTGCATCATCGTCAAGCGGATTGTATGACTACGCTCCAGTTTGCCCCGAATCAACGACAAAACGATAGGTACCGCTGCCTATGTTTACGACAACCGCACTTTTCAAACGCTTGATTACCTGTATATCAGGATGTCCCGTCAGGCTCCTACCCGACTCAGAAATCAACGCACCGGCTACTGCTGGGATATGGACATCCGCGGTCACACTGGCCGGAATGGTTACATTCATCATAAGATAACGTCCCTTGCGCTCCCAGCGTGTACCCACCAGACCGCGCCGACACTGCCACTGACCAGCCGCCTCCGTGATTGTTGTCATGGTTTGTGGCCGTATGACAACATGATCGCCAGCAAAGCTGTCATCGGGGACCTGAATCCCGACCAACCAGCGCATCATCCATCCAGCAACACTCCCAAACATCGGGTGATTATTACTAAATGTGTCATCGCTCTCCTTCCAGGTTTCCCACAGCGATGTCGCACCATTTGCAAGCATATGCCCCCACCCTGGATAGGTGCGCTGCGTCGCGATCTGAACAGCAAGATCAGACCGACCGTGGCGTGAAAGCGCCTCCAGCAGCCACATCGTGCCGAAGATGCCTGCATTCACATGGCCATCCGAGGCTTGAACAGCACGCACAAGTCCCGGAATCGCTTCTTTTGCTGTCAGCACGCCGTGAAAGAGTGCCCCCGCATAGCAAGCCTGAGATTCGATTCCAAACGTGCCAGACGCGAAGTAAAACTTCTTTCGGATGGCTTCGCGAATACGCTTGGCTTCCGCTTCGTAACGTTTCTTGGCATCCAGCTTTCCCAGAGCTCCCGCGATTCGCGCGAGCAATGTTGCATTCTGCAGTAATGCGCAGGAACCTGTGACAGCCGTGCTACGAGGAGCAATGGTCTCATGGTCG
>CAIWTR010000505.1 GCA_903915615.1 uncultured Armatimonadota bacterium | reverse complement strand
CATGGGACGTACCCTGTTTACGGCTTTGATGGACATAAGGGGTATCCAAGTCCCGTTCATCTCAAAGCACTGCGGGAACACGGACCGTGCCCCATTCACAGACGAAGTTATGCCCCCGTCGCCCAGGCAGCGTTGGACTTCGGTATTCCTTAGACGCAAGCCGAGTCGATAGCGACGGGACCACTTCGTTCTCGCTGAATTAATACCCGCGTTTGAAATCTACGACATTAAGTAGCGGCTCATCACTTACATAGCGACGCAGGTTGTCGACGAAAAGATCCAACAGCCTCACTCGAAGACCATCAGTCCAAGCGCTACTGTGGCAAGTGATATGCACATTTGGGTGACCCCAAAGGGCACTGTCCTGCGGCAGGGGCTCAGGCGTGGTCACATCCAGGACCGCTGAGCTGACCTTCCCAGTATCTAGACAGCGGATTAGCTCATCCTGGTCCACGACGCCCCCGCGGGCAACATTGATAATCCTTGCACCAGGCCGAAGCGCAGCGAGGACAGTACTGTTTACGATTCCTGTCGTTTCGGGCGTCATCGCACACGCAATGATCAACCAGTCAACCTTTGGAACCATCTCCATGAGACCCGACAAACCCGAATAGACGGCATCTACGCCCGCAACGGAAATCGGACGCTTTCGATGCAACATCACCGTACAGCCAACCGCTTTACACGCTTGTGCAATGTGTTGCGCGACAGGACCCGCTCCGATGATTCCGACAGTACTTCCCGATACCTCAGTGTGCGTCACCCATTCCCAGTGCCGCTCTTTCTGCATCTCGAGGAACTGCGGAACTTTATGCGTTACAGCAAGCATCCAGGTAATCACAAACTCCGCCATCGATGGACCGTATGCAGGACCGCTGTCCGTCAGGATCAAATCCGGGTGAGAAAGAACCGCAGGTACCATCACATGATCGACGCCAGCAGATGCTGTGTGAAGCCACTGCTTTCTGGATGCATCCATGAGCTCATCAAACCGGGCACCAGCAATCCACCGCACAACGACATCGGCATGCGAGTCACTTAGATGCTCAGCATCATCGGAGAAACCAACCAGATCGACATAATCCGCTCCGCTCGAGCGTAGCCGAACGGTCAGGTCATCCACTATGGATGTTGGAACAAGGACACGTACTGGCATTAGAGTTTCTCGAAGACAACAATGTGCTGCCAAGGCAGCGATGGATTTGTTTCGACCCACTTGACGGGGAACAATGCCAACTCTTTGCGCAGCTGTGCCTGTGACATTTTGTGCACTTCCTTGATTGGCACACGACGATCTTCCTTGCGATATTCAACGAATACCACTCGGCCGCCCTTTTTGAGCGACTTAACCATGGATGCCGTCATTTCGAATGGCTTGTCAAACTCGTGGTAAACATCGACCAACAGGATGAGGTCAACAGAATCAGGCTTTAGGCATGCATCATCAGTCTTACCCAGAACAGTCTCAACGTTTTTTACTCGTTTGATACGGGACCGCTCATTGATGATGGCAAGCATTTCAGGCTGAATGTCTACGGCCAGAATCTTTCCTTTGGTGCCAACCCGCGGCGCCATACGAAAGGAAAAATAGCCACTTCCGGCGCCGATGTCAGCAACGACCATCCCGGGTTTAAGTTTGAGGGCACGCACCAGAACATCGGGAGCTTCTTCAGTTTCCCTCTCCGGACGCTCGAGCCAATCGGCTCCCTCATGTCCCATCACCTGTGCAATCTCACGGTCCATATAGAAAATGCCGGTTCCGTTCGGATCATGCATCGCCCGTCGCTCATACGTTGGTTGTTTCTGGTTTTGAAAAGGCCACATTCTTCGATTCTACCCGTAGACCAAAGTTGCGGATACCATATTTCACTTCTTATTCAGTGAGGAATGCACGTGATAAAGGTAGCGGTAGTTGGCTATGGGCCATCTTTTAATATGGGGCGTCAGCATCTAACACAAATGCGCGATGCAGGCATGACTCCAGTAGCCGTCTGCGACACCGATCCGGCGCGCTTGAAGGCTGCTGAAGAGGAGTTCCCTGGTGTCGCCACCTACAGCACGGTGGATGCTCTGCTGCAAGATGGCGATGCAGATCTAATCACTGTCATCACACCTCATGATTCCCACACAGCAGTTGCGTTGCAGTGTCTCAACGCTGGAAAGCACGTTGTCATCGAGAAGCCGATGACGATTACGACAGAACAATGTGACTCCCTCATTGCTGCAGCGAATGCGCACGGAGTCGTTCTCTCCACATATCATAACCGTCACTGGGATGGTCACCTGCTCGAGGCGCTCCAGCACATCAGTGCCGGTGAAATCGGCGATGTCTTCCGTATTGAGTGTCATATGGGTGCATATGACCAACCATCCACTTGGTGGCGTAGCCAGCGCAGCGTCTCAGGTGGCATTCTCTACGACTGGGGTGTCCATCTGCTTGAGTACAGCTTACAGATCTTGGCACCGGCATCCATGACGGAAGTTTCCGGTTACGCAAAGTCTGGTTTCTGGGCGGATAGTCTTCCCTTCCCAGCGGATGCAAACGAAGATGAAGGACACCTTACGGTTCGCTTCGATGACGGTCGCTGGCTATCCTTGAACATTTCGAGCATTGATGCGCACAACAAGGGCGACCGCGGCATCTTAGAGATCACCGGTACCAAGGGTACGTACCTGATGTACTTTGACAAATGGGTTATACGAACCAAAACCGATGGTGTTCTTACCATTCGTGAGGGGAAAAACCAGGCTGGTCAGACCGAAAAGTTCTACCAGAACATCGAGGCAGCAATCTCTGGCCGTGAAGCGCTTGTAATAACACCTGAATGGGCACGAAGGCCAGTTCATATTCTGGACCTTGCTGTGCAGAGTGCCAGCTCAGGTAAGTCGCTTCCTGTCAAGTATGCCTAAACACTAACTAAGACGCATGAATGACTGTCTGTCGATGATGTCACACGAATGGTGACTATGGCAGACAGTAAACTTCACAAACTCTTAACATTTACCAGCGATCGTCCATTTAGACTCTAGGGTGGAATGATTGGAGGTTTGACTGTTATGACTTTTGAGGTAGTGCGTACCCCCTCGGCAACCCACGGCTTTGGAGCCTATGCCCCTTTGGTTGATGTTACGATTAATGGAGCAGGAGCTACGTTCCCGGCGCCACTTTATAACGCATGGTCTCAGGAATACGGTCAACAGCGTAAAGTTGCTATCAACTATCAGGCGATTGGATCCGGCGGCGGAATCAAGGCTATAACGGCCCGTTCCGTTGACTTCGGCGCTACAGACTCTCCGATGACAGATGCCGAGCTCTCACAAGCCGCTGGTGTCATCCACATTCCAACGTGCGTTGGTTGTGTCGTGGCAGCCTACAACATCCCGGGCGGTCCAACATCCATTAAACTGACAGGACAAGTCCTCGCAGACATGTTCACCGGAAAAATCGGTACTTGGAATCACGCTGCGATTGCTGGACTTAACCCCGGAGTGAGATTGCCAGCGCTACGCATTGTTCCTGTATCCCGTGCTGATTCAAGTGGCACGACAGCCATTTTCACGTCCTATCTAGCCCGTGTATCTGCATCATTCAAAGCAGAAATCGGCGAAGGAAAGAGCGTCAATATCCGTGTCGGCGTCAAGGGCAAGGGAAATGATGGCGTTGCTGCATTAGTCCGCCAGACTCCAGGTGCGATTGGCTATGTTGAGCTCGCCTACGCAGAAAAGAACAACATGCCATTTGCATTGATTCAGAATGCCAAGGGCAACTGGGTTGTTGCATCCATTAAGTCAGCGACCGAAAGTGCAACGGCAAAAGACCTCCCTGCGGACTTCAGGGCGATGATTACCAACACTCAGGATAAGGAAGGCTATCCAATCGCTGGGTTCACTTGGCTGCTAATCTATCCGAATGCCAAGCGTGAAGTGAAAGATTTCATCCGATGGTGCTTGACAGATGGTCAGAAATCAGCAGCCCGTTATGACTATGCTCCCCTTCCAGAGCCGGTTCGCAGACGTGCATTTGCCGCTATCGGGAAATAAGTCTTGCCTACCATCGATGATCGCTCACAATCCGTTTCAGGTAGCCTGACTTCGGGCACAAACCGAAAGTGGATTGATTCTGTCTACATCGGGGCCATTACGACAATGTCGTTGGCCCTGATGACGTTGGTTCTGGCCATCGGCTGCGCCTTGCTCTGGCAATCAATGCCAGCAATCAAAGCATTGGGTCCGGGGTTTGTGACTGGCCATGAGTGGGATGATGCCACGGGTAAATACGGCAGTGCCGCATTTCTTTCAGGCACGCTCTATTCAAGTGGAATCGCCATTTTGGTAAGTGTTCCAATATCTATATGTAGCGCCATCTTTCTTGCTGAGCTTGCGCCAAAATGGATACGGCTTCCGATTACCTTTTTGATTGAGCTCTTGGCCGCGATACCTTCCGTCGTCTACGGCCTCTGGGGCATCTTCGTCCTGATTCCTCTCCTTCGCGACAAAATCATGACCCCCGCGCTGGCATCGTCGACGATTGGCAAGATCCCAATCCTGAAATCGCTCCTGACCGGTGCTGGCTATGGACCAAGCATGCTTGCTGCCGGCTTGCTCCTCGCGATCATGATCACTCCATTTATCACGGCCATTTGCCGGGATATTCTGCTGGCCATTCCAACAATGCAACGCGATGCAGCTGCAGGTCTTGGGACGACACAAGCAGAGACCATCCTTAAGGTTGTTCTCCCGAGTGCTGCCCCTGGACTCATCGGTGCGGTGATGCTTGGATTTGGACGCGCATTTGGGGAAACGATGGCAGTCACAATGGTGATCGGTAACATGACGCCAAACACACCCGATGGCCGCTCGGTCGCGCTGTTTGACCCGGGTTATACGATTGCATCGGCAATGGCCAACAAGTTCACAGAAGCTACGCCGGGAATCGCAACAGCAGCCCTCATTGAGCTTGGCTTGGTCTTGTTTGTAACATCAATGCTCATCAACTTCTTCGCCAGGTCACTCGTCAGACTTGCCGCGCGGAGGATTGCTGCATGACATCACTCGCATCAACACCCGTTCTCTTCCAACGACGCGTGCTCAACGCACTCTTTCAGGCTCTCTGCGGTATCTGTGCAATTATTGCGATTGCGGTTCTCGGATACGTACTGTGGTTTCTTTTCCGCCAGGGAATCACCTACTTCAAGCCGAGTTTCTTCACCCGATTGCCTGACAATGTCAATCCAGCGCTCGGCGGAATTAAACATAGTATTCTCGGAAGCGTAAACATTTTGGGCATCGCCCTCGGCATATCGATCCCGATTGGTATTCTTAGCGGCATCTATCAAGCCGAAGCCAATGGAAAATTATGCCAAATCGTCAGATTCCTGACAGATGTGCTAAACGGCATTCCCAGTATTGTGATTGGGCTCTTTATCTATGCGATATGGATTCTCCCGTATGCGCAAAAGCATCCCGGGCAAGGCTATTCTGGAATCGCAGGCGGAGCTGCACTAGGAATCATGATGATTCCGCTGGTGATGCGCACTACGGACGAAATGTTGCACCTCGTCCCGCAGTCACTCTGGGATGCATCCCTTGCGCTTGGCACGCCGCGCTGGCGAACGATGCTGTTTGTTGTCCTCCCATCAGCGCGTAACGGGATTGTTACTGGCATCATGCTCGCACTGGCACGCGTCGCTGGTGAAACCGCTCCACTGCTCTTCACTGTGCTTGGAAACGAATTCCTTGGCCCGATAACCGGCCCCGTGGATGCACTGCCTCTGCGACTTTACAAATATGCAACATCGTCGGATCCAGTTCAGAATGCGATGGCTTGGTCGACAGCCTTGACACTCATTCTCATCATTCTGATCCTAAGTATCCTTGCGCGGTTCCTTACACGCGCTGGAAAGCGTTCCTAACCCATGCAAACGACTACATGTGTCACAGTCCAGAATGTCTCTTTTTGGTACGGAAGTAACCAAGCCCTGTTTGACATCAACATGACCATTCCACAGCATGCTGTAACGGCCTTCATTGGACCTTCAGGCTGTGGAAAGTCTACATTCCTGCGGTGCCTAAACCGTATGAATGACCGTATTGATGGTTCCAAAATGACGGGTAAGATTGAGCTCAGCGGTCAGGACATCCGTGACCGCTCCGTGTCCGTCGAGGCCCTGCGCCGTACTGTCGGGATGGTCTTCCAGAAGCCAGTTCCCTTCCCGATGTCTATCTACGACAATGTTGCATTTGGTCCAAGAACTCACCAGCTGGCCCGCGGGCGTGCACTTGATGAGCTCGTGGAAAAATGCCTCATCGATGCTGCCCTCTGGGATGAAGTAAAGGACAAGCTAAAGTCGTCTGCGATGGCTTTGTCTGGCGGTCAGCAACAGCGTCTCTGTATTGCACGGACACTTTCTGTCTCACCGGATGTCATCCTAATGGATGAACCGTGTAGTGCCCTTGACCCGAATAGCACCCATCGGATCGAAGAGCTCATCACACGATTGAAAAATGCGTACACAGTCATCATCGTGACGCATAACCTGCAACAAGCTAAGCGGATTTCAGATATGACAGGCTTCTTCCTTCGAGGTGAGCTCGTCGAGTTTGGTTCGTCGGAGACTGTATTTGGCACGCCAGCGCGTAAAGAAACAGATGACTACATCAACGGACGGTTTGGCTAATCCAACCATTCTCATGGTTGGATCGCCAAGAACGCTTTAGTGTGCCGTTGCTTTCCACGCACGAACGACATCGGCGGTCGCTTTGCTCTTATTGAGTGTGTAGAAGTGCAGACCTGAGATGCCGCCAGCTACAAGCCCCTGAACCTGCGCAAGTGCATGTTCTTGCCCAATCCGGATAACCTCTTCAGGATTGGCTTCAGCTGCTTCCAAACGGACCAACAGCGGATGTGCAATCTTTGCACCGCAGCGCGTTACAAAGCGCTTGATCTGCGACACATTGGTGATGGGCATTATTCCAGCCACGATTGGAACATCGATGCCGTGCTTCAAGAGCATCTCGCGCCATCGGAACAAGTCATCATTGTCGAAAAACAGCTGCGTGATGATGTACGATGCCCCTGCATCGTGTTTCGCCTTCAGATGCTCGATATCACGGGTGATATTGAGGCACTGTGGATGCCCCTCTGGGTAACCTGCAACACCAATACAAAATGGATGGCGATTTGCAGCAAAGCTGACAAGGTCTGTTGCGTATTGAAATTTGCCGCCAGGGACACTCTGGCCGGGTTCCAGATCACCACGAAGCGCCAACACATTCTCAATGCCTTGGGCCCAGAGCGTATCTAGATGCTCAGCCATCTCAGACTCTGTGTGGTGGACGCATGTCAAATGCGACATCGACCTAATGCCAAGCTCAGACTGAATTCGCGTTGTGAGGCGCAGGGTTGCGGATGTACCTTCCCCTGTACGGGTTATCGATACGAAGTCGGGCTGAAGATCTTGAAGGCGCTTAATCGCCTGCCAAAGGAGTGTCTCGCCATCATCGGTTTTTGGAGGAAAGAACTCAAAGCTAACCGTTGGTTTGCTACTGGAAAAGGCATTAACTATACGCATCGACATACTCCCATATCGTACCACCGACATCCACAAGCAAGGTGATACCCTGTGCGTGTGTCTGTCCTTATTGTCATTCCCACATATAATGAAGTAGCAAACCTCCCCGTGATTGTCGAACGCGTTCGCAAGGAAGCGCCGATGGCGCACCTGCTGATTGTAGATGACACATCCCCCGATGGCACTGGTGAGCTCGCAGACCGCTTGGCCACATCAGACACCGCTATCCACGTTCTGCACCGGCGTGAAAAGGATGGCCTTGGACGCGCCTATGTCGCTGGCTTCGAGTGGGGACTCGCTCGCGATTACGATGTTTTGGTGCAAATGGATGGTGATTTAAGCCATAACCCTTCGGATGTCTCTCGCCTTGTGGATGCCCTTCAATCTTCTGATCTGGTGCTGGGCAGCCGCTATGTCACGGATGGTGGCACAGTCAATTGGGGAATTGGTCGACAGCTACTTTCCAGAGGCGGCAGTCTGTATGCACGCACCATTCTTGGCATCCCAATTCGCGATGT
>CAIWTR010000504.1 GCA_903915615.1 uncultured Armatimonadota bacterium | reverse complement strand
GTATCGTGTTTTAAGTTTGTGTAATTGCGGGAAAATGAGTTTTTATTACTTTTTTGTCACAGTTATGACTTTCTAGTGAGGGTTCGGTGGATTTCAGGATAGTTGTCGTTAACTACGCTGCGATTGTCTTTATGTTAGGCTCCTTTTGACCGTTGAGGGTGACCGATTTTTTGTGTTTCCACTGTCGCACATTGTTTGGCCATCGGTTCGGGTTTTCTTGTCGTGCTGCTTCGTAGACTTCAGCTCTCCCTTTCAGGATTTCGACATCTAGCCCCTCGTGTCGCTGAGCAGGTGTGACATAGGTTATTCCTTTATGCCTGTGTTCGAAGTTGTAGAACTGCACAAACCTATTCGTCCACTCTCGACATGTTTCAATACACTTGAATCCACCGGATGGAAACTTTGGTGTGTACTTCAATGTCTTGAAGAGCGACTCGATATATGCATTGTCATCCGACACTCTTGGCCTGCTGTTGGATGGTGCTATGCCTAACTCATACAGCTTTGTAAGAAGCGTATTTGAGCGCATCGGGCTGCCATTGTCCGAGTGTAGAACCAGAGGCTTGCCGTGAAGGCGTTCACGTAGTGCCGCCTTTTCGATTACATCTGCACCCAGACATGCCGATTCAGCGATGTGAACCTCCCAACCGACAATCTTTCGTGAATAGATATCCATGATCATGTACAAGTAGAAGAACCATCCTTTTGCTGGTCCTGGCATCCAAGTGATATCCCAGCACCAGACCTCATTTGGAGCATAGGCTGTGAGTGTCTTAGGGCGATTATGTGTTGGCCGTCGTGCCTTTCCACGATGAGTCAGCTGTTTGGCCTCCTTCATCACTCGGTACATCGTGCTTTCACTTCCAATGAACAGTTTCCGATCTGCAAGGATTGGAACAATGGTTGCAGGCGGAAGATTCGCAAACTCAGGTTGGTTAATCGTGTCAAGGATACGCATCCGCTCGAGTTCGGACAACTTCGTCTCCGGAGCCGGACGCTTAGCTGTTGGGCGGGCATCCTCACGAACGCTGCCATCCCTTCCACGCCACCGCTGAATAGTTCGTATAGACAGATTAAGGACATCGCATGCCTTTATTAGTCTTGCACCGGCTTCAACTGCTTCATTGATCAGGGTAATGATTCGTCGGCGATCTGGGGTACTGATCATTGCTCCTCGCCCAACCCCCAAATCGCCTCCGCTTTTTTTCGAAGGATCATCAAGGCTGCAGCCTCTGCAAGCGCTTTTTCCTTCCTTGCTAGCTCCCGTTCGAGGAGCTGAATGCGCTTTGCATTGTTTCTCTCAGCAGCTGTTACGGTCTTCGGATTGAACGACGCTACACACTGAGCCCGCCACTGCGCAATCTGTTCAACATAGAGACCTTTGGACCTGCAGTACGCTGCCAGATCCACTTCATTGAGTGTCGCAGTCTCAAGTACAACGGTGAACTTGGTCTGCGCATCAAACAGATCTTCCGCTTCACGGGCTTGCGTAACAGGCGCTGGGTGCTTGCTGCTTTGTGTGCGCCAGGCGTACAGGGTCTGATACGGGATGTTCAACTCCTGGGAGACCGCAGAAAGTGAAGCATTGATAGGGGGAAGCATTCGGGCAATAGCCCGCTCACGTAACTCTTTAGAATAAGCCATCTAAGTGTCCTCAAACCTATGAAACAAGTTC
>CAIWTR010000503.1 GCA_903915615.1 uncultured Armatimonadota bacterium | reverse complement strand
TATTCATCTACATTGTTGACAAACGATGCCAATGCGTAGAAGTCCCGCTGCTTGATCGGATCAAACTTATGGTCATGGCAGCGCGCGCACTCAAACGTCAAGCCAAGAAATGCGGTAGTCGTAGTTCTGACTCGGTCAGCCACACCTTCCATCCGCCATTCCTCGGCCACAGATCCACCTTCGTTCGTCATTCGATGGAGGCGTTGAAATGTCGTCCCCAGCTTTGTTTCAACTGTGGCATCCGGGCGCAAGTCGCCTGCAATTTGATTGATGATGAACTGGTCGTAGGGCATATTTGCGTTGAAGGCACGTACGACCCAGTCGCGGAATGGCCACGTCGGTGAAAGCTGATCGGATTGATACCCATAAGAGTCACCGTAGCGGGCAATATCAAGCCAGGCAACAGCGGTATGTTCGCCAAAGGCAGGACTAGCTAGGAGGCGGTCGACGACGCTTACTTTCGCTTTCGGGGATGAGTCGGTAATGAAAGCATTCACTTCTGCATCGGATGGTGGCAAGCCAGTCAGGTCAAGAGTGACCCTCCGCAACCATTCGCCCTTAGATGCTGAGACCGATTTGACCAACTTCCGCTTGGCGATCTCACTATTGATGTAGACATCAATCGGATTTCCCGCGACCTTGGGGGGCTTAGGATTCTGGATTGGTTGATAGGCCCAGTGCGGCTCGTAGTTTGCCCCTGCGCGTATCCAATCAGCGAGCTTGGCCTTTTGTTCGCGAGAGATCACTCGCTGACTGCTGGCAGGAGGCATCTGAAGCACACCATGCGCATTGATGCGTTGCATCAGCTTACTTGCACCCGGATTCCCAGGAACAAGGATACGCTTCGCGACAAGCCCATCGAGACGATCAAGCCTTAGGTTTGCCTGGCGAGCGGCACTATCGGGACCATGACAGGTGATGCAGTTATCAGCGAGGATTGGTCGGATGTCTTTGTTAAATCCGATGACAGTCGGCGTCTTTTGGACTTTGACATCTGCGGCTGTGGAAGCCAAGGTAAGACCAGCGGCCAAGAGGCATGGCAACACCACCGTTGCAAGTTTCAAATGCGGCATAAGGTGATGTTCCCTCAGGGCCGCATTTGTTCCTGCTGTTATTTGTTGTTACCAGCGCAAAAGAATCGCCAGGTTTAGGAGAAAGTCACTTCTTGTAGAGCTCATCGGCGGAAATAATGACTGGCTGGGTTTCAGTCCACTCTGCACCGATGGCTTGCCGGTAGTAACACGATGTGTGTCCAGTGTGGCAGGTTGGCCCTGCCGGGATAGCCGTAACGAGTAATGAGTTCATTTCGCAGTTGACCGCGACAGACTTCACCGTCAGCGTCATCCCGCTAGTTTCACCCTTTATCCAAAATTTCTGGCGGGAGCGACTCCAGAAACAGACACGATTCTCATCCAATGTCCGGTGCACGGCATCGCTGTTCATGAACCCCAACATCAGCACCTGATGTGTTTCGGCATCTTGCACAATCGCTGGAACCAAGCCATTTTCATCAAAGCGCAAAGTGGCTATCAACGCACTTGCATCAACCATTCTTTACCAACCTTCGTACTGGAATGCCGCAGCGCTCCATCGTGTCTTTCAAGCCGTCAACCGTGTACTCGCCGTAGTGCAACAAGGATGCGAGGAGGACAGCATCGGCATTTCCGTAGCGGATGCCATCGACCAGGTGCTCGGGGGTCCCGGCACCTCCGCTTGCAATAACGGGTATCGGGACAACGCTGGTCACCGCTTTCAGCAGTGGGATGTCATAGCCATCCCGTGTGCCATCACGGTCCATCGATGTCAGTAAAATTTCGCCCGCACCAAGGGCAGCTACCGTCTCTGCCCAGACAAGGGCATCGATTCCAGTTGGCGTCCGACCACCATGCGTGTGCACTTCCCAGCCGCTCGGGGTGTTCCCGGTTTTCATCGGGTCAATAGCAACCACGATGCATTGGCTACCAAAACGCTCAGCACCTTGACGAATAAGTTCTGGGTTACGAACAGCGGCGGAGTTAATGCTGACTTTGTCGGCGCCGACAGAGAGGATACGTCGGATGTCTTCAAGTGTGGAGATTCCGCCACCAACAGTAAAGGGAATAAATACCTGTTCGGCGACGCGGGCAGCGATATCGAAGATGAGGCCACGGTTTTCAGCACTGGCAGTAATGTCTAGAAATGTAAGCTCATCAGCGCCTTGACGGTCATAGGTTGCCGCCAGCTCCACCGGATCTCCAGCATCTTTAAGCCCCAAAAATTGGACGCCTTTAACAACTCGACCGTCCTTGACATCGAGACAGGGAATAACCCGTTTTGCAAGCATGGCAAATTGTATCGTTTTGTCGTGTCACATTTGGTTGATGCGTTTCGTATACATTAATTGTGACAATGTTCAACGACCCGCTTGGTTTTCCGATCCATGCATTAACGGATGGCATCCCGAATGCCGATCGATTTGTGCATGCCGGTATTCATGAACGGGTTCGCACGCACTTGATTGGCCAGCGCACGGAAGATGGCATTTGGCCAGCACACAGTGCAGTCCCAGCAGCGGTCGATGCCTACCGACGCGCGCACGCTTTCCTGTACGAAGCTGTGGATGCGACGGCAGCGGCGAGAGATTATGAAGTCGCGACATCGCTGGATGCCGGATACCTCCAGGCATGGGTTGGATTGGCCCTCGCGTGGACATCGATGGGAACGCCCGATTCGATCCAAAGTGCTGTGCAGCTGTGGCGAGCCTTGGTTGAGCTGCCTGTTGGTGAAGATGGCGTTACGCACCGCTGTATGGGAATTCTGCTCCAAAACCTTGCCTACACGCTGTACCAAGAATACTTATACACACACGATGTCGACGCACTCATCGAGTCAGCCGAGTGGTATCGAAAGTCCCAAGAAACCGATGGAGACATGCGCCCGGAGCTTTACTATCCCTGGTGTAATGTTTTGCTAATGCTTGGTAAAGAAGAAGATGCTTTTGCTCTTTGGAATACGGCTGGCCTTGGAGATCCTAAAGAGTTTGAAAAAGTAATTGACCCACAACTTCGTGATCGTTTCGAATTTCTAGGAAGAATTTCGGAACAGGAGAAAGCTGACTTTATGTCATCGGT
>CAIWTR010000502.1 GCA_903915615.1 uncultured Armatimonadota bacterium | reverse complement strand
TAAATGAATGACCACTTCAGGGAGGACCATCGGGGATGCCAATCCGGTCCGAATGCCCGTCAGGACCGGACGAATCGACAGATCGCGTTCAACGGGCTGAGTTCCAGGCGTTTTTGCGGCAAGGTATAGCAGGATGGTAAAACCCGCGGCCAAAAGTTTAAACCAAGCGTTCCGCTTAATGGCTTCGATGAGAAAGGCAATCATCTGGCCGTTCCCTTGCTACCCCGTGACCAAGGCTTACGCATCGGGGTTCGCTGCACCCCAAGGCGTTCCATTAGACGAACACGGAGTGCATCCTGTGATAATCCGCGAACCAGCCTGCCAGATTCAGCGATGGATATCGTTCCGGTCTCCTCGGAAACCACAACGACGATGGCATCGGATTGCTCGGAAGCCCCGATTGCTGCCCTGTGTCGCATGTGGACATTCGCACCGATGTTAGGAGCATCTGAAATCTGAAGCGTGCACCCGGCGGCAAGAATTCTGCCACGGTGGATGATGACAGCTCCATCATGCAATGGGGTGCCATGTTCGAAAATGGTGTTGAGCAGTGCACTGTTGACATTCGCATCCAAGCGGGTCCCCGTACTTGCGACATCCTCAAGTGGCGTTTCCCGGGATATCAGGATCAACGCGCCAGTCTTACGTGCTGAAAGCATGCTAACCGCTGCCACAACATTGTCAACTGTCTCTATCGACTCCGTCGTTTTGGTAGGGACGTAGTTTCCGCCCCAGAATTCCCAGCGGCCGAGGCGCTCGAGGACATCCCGCAGCTCCGGATAGAAGAGAATCACGATGGCTACAGGGCCAAGCGGTACAAATTGCCGGAGAATCCAGGCCATTGTGATTAAGCCGACGCGCTCTGCGGTCAACAGGAGGAGGAAGAATATGCCGAGACCAATGAGAATCGGCCATGCGCGACGGCCCTTGGCCAGCAAAATAACCCTGTAAAGGACATACCAAACCAGTAGGATATCGACAATGGCAAGAAACCATGTCTGTGTGATGCGTATACTTGGAAGGAGAGCTGCTGGGTTCACTGTTCTGCTGTGTAGAGTATATGGCAAAGCAGATGTGGTTGTGGGGGAACAATGGTAACGCGACGGATTTACTGTGACTATGCTGCAAGCACGCCCATCGCATCGCAGGTCGCTCTCGCAATGTCCGAATTCCAGGCTACCCATGGTCCTGGAAATGCGAGCTCGTTACATCAAGATGGACGAGCGATTCGGGAAGCACTGGATATCGCGCATGATCAGGTTGCAGGGCTGCTTTCATGCGATTTTAAGGATGTCTTATTCACGAGCGGTGGAACCGAATCGGATAATCTCGCGGTGATTGGATCGCTTCTCTCCAGAAGAGAGAGTGGTCGAAACCGCATCGTGATTGGAGCATCCGAACATCATGCCGTCATCGATGCCGCGATGTTTGCCCAGCAGTTTCTCGGTGCAGATGTCCAGATGGTTCATGTCGATGAGTTTGCGCGGATCGACCTTTCGCATTTGGCATCGCTTGTGGATGACAGAACAGCTGTAGTCTCTGTTCAGCATGCAAACAATGAAATCGGGAGTGTTCAGCCAGTCCGTGATGTTGCATCAATAGCGCATGCATCTGGTGCATGGTTTCACTGCGATGCTGTGCAGACACCCATCACCGTTCCATTTACGCTAGCAGATCTGGGGGCTGATCTTGTGACCCTGTCCAGCCACAAAATCTACGGTCCGGGAGGCATCGGTGCATTGTATTCCTGCGTACCCATTCAACCAGTCCACGTCGGTGGAGCCCAGGAACGCGGCCTCCGTGCTGGGAGTGAGAATGTGCTTGGCTCCGTAGGCTTCGGTGTTGCTGCAGCGCTGCAAACGATGAGATTACAATCTGGATGCGATGCGATCCAGACGGTGGCAGCGCTTGTCGCGAAGCTCCGCGCGCAGCTGGAAACACTCCCTAACATCACGATCAATACACCACGCGAGGATGCCATTCCCACAATGTTGCATCTAAGCATCAACGGATGCTCCACAGAAGATAGCTTGATGCTACTTGACCGCAAGGGGATCTCGGCCAGCGGCGGCGCAGCGTGTGCTAGTGGCGCGGTTGAACCAAGTCACGTCGTAAAGGC
>CAIWTR010000501.1 GCA_903915615.1 uncultured Armatimonadota bacterium | reverse complement strand
CGCCGTAAGCGTCGGCGAAACCGTTGCCGCAAAACCCATCATCCGTGAGCTCCGCAAAGCCCGCCCCGATGCTTGGATTGTCCTCAGCACCACAACGCTCACTGGCCGGGATGTCGCATCTAAGGTTCCAGGCGTCGATCAAGTCATTCAGTTTCCGATCGACTTTCCATGGTGCACAGCAAAAGCACTCAGGACGATACACCCAAAGCTCATCATTCTGATGGAAGCCGAGCTCTGGCCGGGCTTTATCGGCACCGCTAAGCAGATGGGCACGCCCGTTGCGGTCATCAATGGACGCTTCTCAGATGCCAAACTCACGAGCTGGCTGCGCTTCCGCCAGCTGCTCTCACCCGCCATCAATGGCGTGGACCTGTGGCTGATGCAATCCGATGAAGATGCGGACCGAGCACGACGCCTCGGTGCTGCGCCATCCAAAGTCAGCGTTGTTGGGAACACCAAGTTCGATGAGTCATCCGTTCCCTTGACCCACGCCGAACGGCTTGCGCTGCGGGCAACGTATGGCATCCCGGCCGATGCCCCCGTTGTGATCCTCGGCTCAACACGTGAAGACCGCACGGGAGGACCTGGCGAGGAAGCGCAGCTTCTGCCTGAGTGCATCGCTCTTCGAACCCACATTCCAAACATCCACATCATCATCGCCCAGCGACATATCGAACGTGTGGATGCGATTCTTGAGCTCTGCCCGGATGCGGCACGTCGCAGCAAAGGCGAGACAGGCTGGCTGCTTGTCCTCGATACATTTGGGGAGCTTGCGACCGCGTATGCGGCAGCGGACATCGCATTCATCGGCGGAAGCCTCGTACCTTGGGGAGGGCAGTCTGTCTTCCAACCCCTCGCACAGGGCATCACATGCTGCTTTGGCCCACACATGGACAACCAAAAGGACATCGCAAACCTCGCGCTGCGCAGTGGCGTCGCGACCGAAGTAGCCAGCCCGGCAGCGTTCCGCAAGCATATCGAGGCGTTTCTGTCGCTTCCAAAATCGGAACAGGATGCGCTTGGTGCTCGCGCCCGCGCCCTCATCGATGCAAATCTTGGTGTGAGTGAGCGCTATATTTCGCGCGTATTGATGCTGGTGTCCCGCTGACACTCCGAAAACCAACGCATTCTGTACAATCGGTTTGTTCCTGTGTGAAATTGTATGAAAACTGACCTGATTGAAGAAAGCTGGGAGCTCAATAACCCAAGCCCACGCACCGCTTGGCTTCGCGCCATCATGACGCCGCTAGCCGTCCTGCACCGCGTCGGCCTCTGGTGCTACCTGCTGCCATACCGCCTCGGGATGCGGCAGCAGCACATTCTCCCAATCTGTGTCATCTCGATTGGCAACCTTGTCTCCGGCGGCACCGGGAAAACTCCAACTACGCTCTGGCTTGTGCGCGCACTCCGGGATGCCGGTCTACGCGTCGTCATTCTCTCCCGAGGCCATGGTCGTACAAACGAATCCGTGGACCCAGTGATGATTGTTTCCGATCTCCGTGCTGTGCGCGTTGATAATCCTGAATGGTCTGGGGATGAGCCTCTCCACCTCGCGAAGTCCCTCCCCGGAACACCGGTGATTGTCGCCCGTAACCGCCGCGATAGCGGGGATGTCGCGGTCGCGCAGTTTCAGCCGGATGTCATCGTTCTGGATGATGGTATGCAGTACTGGCAGCTACATCGGGATATCGAAATCTGCCTTCTGGATGCACGTCAACCGTTTGGAAATGGCTGGATGCTTCCCCGTGGTCCGCTTCGTGAACCGATCAGCCACCTGAGCAAGTCCGAGGTGGTTGTCCTTACCCGTGCAGATCAAGCATCCCCGGAGAGCCTCGCGAAACTGACAGCAAACATCAAGGCACGCAGCCCCGAGATTTGGGTTACGCAAAGCAGTCACGTGCCGATTTGCTGGCTTTCCACGGATGGCCAACAGGGGGCCTTGGATGAAATGAATGGCCTTAGTGTGATCGCGGTTACTGCTATCGCGGATGCCGACCAATTCTTTACTGCACTCCGCACGCTTGGACTCAATATCATCAAGGAAGTCAAATTCCCTGACCATCATCCGTATGTGAAATCCGATATTGATGCGCTTTTGGCTGGACCAGATATGGCATCAACGCATGTGGTTGTCACGACTGAGAAGGACATGGTCAAGCTCGGTCATCAATGGCCAAAATCGGCAACGCCACTCGCCGCGCTTCGTATCGAGACACGTCCTGTCGACCATGATGCCCTTATCGAAGCTGTCCTCGACCGCATCGTTCGGCGAAACCGTGGCGATATCGAGGTCTGATAACCATTCATCGCGCTGGGATAAACCGTGTCTGAAATACAAAACCACCCGCCAGGCAATCCCAGCGGGTGGTTTAGCATTAAGTATGAGCTTAGCGCAGGCGGATGACAATCAGTCCCCTGGTCAGCCCAGATCCGCCAGCACTCTCCGAGCGGCCGCCAATCGGGAACTGAGTCATGGTTTGTCATGAACTGAAAAAATCAAAAATAAAGCCACCCGCCAGGCAATCCCAGCGGGTGGTTTTGCATTATGTGTGAGCCCTTAGCGCAGGCGGATAACAATCAGTCCCCGCGTCAGCCCAGACCCTCCGGCGGATTCCGAGCGGCCGCCAATCGGGAGCTGAGTCATGGATTGTGATTAACTAGAAAATCAATAATAAAACCACCCGCCAGGTACTTCCGGCGGGTGGCTTTACATTATGTGTGAGCCCTTAGCGTAGGCGGATGACAATAAGTCCCCGAGTGAGCCCAGATCCGCCAGCACTCTCCGAGCGGCCACCAATCACTTGGAGACGAACCGTTTGTGGGTTTCCCTTGAGGATGGCATCCAAGTCGGTCGTGGAGTTGAGAATCGTCCCGTTGGCATGCGTGATAATCGCACCTGGAACCAAGCCGGCATCATCCGCAGGGGAACCATTTGCGACCGTCGCAACCTGTACGCCAACCGATGTCTTCGGGATGCCGCGTTCCTGTTTGTCATCATCAGTGAGGGTTGTCACGGAAAAGCCGTACTTCTCAACCGCAGACTTCACTTTGCTCGGCGCACTTGGAGGTGTTCCTTGGCCAAGCTG
>CAIWTR010000500.1 GCA_903915615.1 uncultured Armatimonadota bacterium | reverse complement strand
GTGGCGATGTTTATGGCGATGTCACTGATGTGGATGGCGGATACGCTGCGGGCGAGCGAACGCGGTGAAGTCGCTGGCGCAGCGGTTAAGCGTGCGATTATCGGGATGATTGTGATGCTTGTTCCCGCGAGCCTGCTCGGCTATGGGGATGAAGGCCCTAGGTACATCACTTCGTATCTCATCGCGATTGGGATCTTTGTGCTCTGCTGGTCGAAGCGTGCGGCGTTTGAGAAATCCAACATTTTGATGCGGGCGCTGGGCTGGCTGGGAGACTGGTCGTATGGCATTTATCTGATGCACGGGTCGATGTTGATTCTTATCGCGCAGCCGCTGAAGAAGTCGACCGAGAACGTGTGGCTGACCACTGCGGCAACGCTCCCCCCACTGCTATTGGTTTCCTGGTTGCTCTACCGCTACATCGAGGCCCCGATGATCCGCATCGGCAAGCAGCTTACCAAGCGGAATACGGTTTGAGCTGCTCTTTCGGATGCTAGATTGCTGTTGAAATTCCATTGTTGATCTGAGTGCAGACAGCCTGTCGCTTCGACATCCCCGTTACAAACCTTTCCTCTGGTAGTTCTGTTTATCTGGGGATTAATGTCTAGTTTTTCATGTGTATAAACAAGACACACTGTGGAATTTTGTGCGATAATCCCTCCGATGTATAGAGAGTTACTGAAGGAATCACGCGCACCGAGTGCATGCGAACGTGCATTGGAGTATGCGACCGGCCGCCCGGATGGTTTGCTTACAGCCGATGACATCCCTGACACAACGCCTGCCGCCGCTACCCGGGCCCTTGCAAGACTTGCCGAAAGGGGTGTTCTGGTACGGGTTTCAAAGGGACTATATTTTGCGCCGAAAGACACACCCTTAGGCAAAAGCCAGCCATCTGAATTTGACATCGCACAAAAGACACTTTTGGGACGAACAAGGCTTAGAGGCACGGCGGCAGCAAACCACCTTGGGCTCAGTACACAGGTTTCTGCGCGCCCGGAAATCGTCGTGTTTGCCAACAACATGCCAACGCACACAGGTGCCCTCCGCGTGACGCTTCGTCGAGGCACACCACCCAAGCAGCTGACCGAGACACAAGGCGCATTCATTGAATTTATACATGACCGTGGCAGCTATGCGGATACATCACCCGCTGTAGTCCGCGATGTCCTTTGCAAACTCCTGGGAGGCATGTCACAGACAAATCTTCGCCAGCTTTGCGATGTGGCCATTGCGGAACCTCCAAGAGTTAGGGCAATTATTGGCGCGCTATTGGAAGTTTCAGATGTTGCGCCGAACATGCTGGAACCGCTCAAAAAGTCATTGAATCCTCTGTCCAAATTCGATTTTGGTCTGTTCACAGAGCTGCCCAATGCTCATCGATGGCAAGCAAAGTGAGCTACCTTTTCCAAACCGCCTATTTCCGAGACATCATCAACACGACCGCTCTGGATAACAACATTAACAACCCAGGCATCGTCGAGAAGGATTACTTCGTCACAGAAGCACTACGGCTAATCCAAAGAGATTTCGGTTCGGTTGTCATATTCAAAGGCGGTACCAGCCTCTCCAAAGGTTGGAGCCTAATCAATCGTTTCTCCGAAGATATTGACCTCTATGTTGAGCCATCGGGCACTGACCTAGAGACATTGGAGCGTTTCCAACAAATCGCAGACTGTGTCTCTACCTTTCCTGGATTCACTGGACGCTCGGGGCGTAAGGACAATGGAAGCTCATCGTGGACAGAAGAGTTCACTTACGAATCCAAAGTCGCGACTCTCGGTGGTATCCGCCCAGTCGTCCTGTTGGAGGCTGGTGTTCAAAGTGCAGCTCAGCCGGTGGATGTTCGGAATCTTAATTCTCTGATTGCACATTCACTGAATGTCCGTGATGCGGTTACGGGAACAGTCGACCGTGACCACTTCTCGATGAAGCTGCTTCACTATCGAAGAACATTTGTTGAGAAACTCTTTACACTTCACTCCCGGGTCGAACGAGCCATCAGGCAGAATCGCGATTTGGGACGGGATGCTCGCCATTACTACGATTTGGCGATGTTGATCAATCAGCGAGAAACCCAAACGATGCTTGCATCTCAGGAATTTACCAACAGCTGTAACGAGTACAGAATTCTAACGGCTACGTTCTATCCGGGGCAGGTTAAGTTTCTGCCGGATGGGATGAATCTTCACAACAGTCCAGCACTCTTTCCAGATGATGTGTTACGTCGGAAGTTGATGGCTGAGTACAACCGAGAAGCTGAGACGCTTTGCTACGGTCCTTATCCCGAGTTTGACGACATTTTGAAGGCCTTCAACGACATTCGAGAGTTTCTAAATGTAAACGTAGATGCCTGAGTTCACTCCATGTGCTTTTCGGGCCATGTCAACACATCGATGTGTACCGCTACATCGAGGCCCCGATGATCCGCATCGGCAAGCAGCTTACCAAGCGGAATACGGTTTGAACCTCGTTTTGGCGGGTTACGGGATGCCGGCATTTCTGGCATAATGAGTGTAATTCGCAGGTTCACCGATGCGCCTGCGACTGCCCGATTACTGTTTGCTGACCGGTCACCCACTATGACATTTACAAAACCCTTTGCAACCGCGCTCCTTGGCACCATCGCGCTCGGCATCAGCCTCGCCGCTCCCGCCAAGCAGACATCCAAAGTCATCTTCAACCGCGATATCCGGCCGATCCTCTCGGACAGTTGTTTTGCGTGTCATGGCCCGGACAAAAACAAACGCCAGGCAAACCTACGCCTCGATCAGCCAAACCGAGCCATCATCCCGGGAGATATTGTCGCCAGCCAGCTGGTGCAACGGATTAGCAAGCCGGCATCCGATGCCCTTGCGATGCCACCCGCGGACTTCCACAAGACCATCACCCCGGCACAAAAGGACATCCTCCGCCGCTGGATTGGCGAAGGCGCAACCTACCAAAAGCACTGGGCCTATGAGCTTCCCGTAAAGCCCGTGGTTCCAAAAGGCAAACATCCCGTCGACTTTCTGGTCCAACGCCGCCTCGCCGAAATCGGTCTCCAGCCAAGCCCGCAAGCCGACCGCCGCACCCTCATCCGTAGACTGTCCTTCGACCTGACCGGCCTCCCGCCAACCTATGCGGAAGTTCAGGCATTCATCAATGACAAGTCGCCAAAGGCCTACGAAAACCTCGTCGACCGCCTCCTTGCAAGCCCACACTATGGCGAGAAAATGGCGCAGCACTGGCTGGATGTCGTCCGCTTTGCAGACACCATCGGGTACCACTCCGACACCCCGCGGAACATCTACCCGTACCGCGACTACGTCATCAAGGCCTTCAATACCAACAAGCCTTTTGACCGCTTCACACGCGAGCAGCTCGCCGGCGATATCCTCCCGGGTGCCAACCAGGAAACAAAGGTGGCCTCTGCCTTCAATCGCCTCCTCCTCACCACCGAGGAAGGCGGCGCTCAGGCCAAAGACTATGAAGCCCGCTACCTAACCGACCGCGTCCGTGCTGTCGGAACTGTGTGGCTCGGCCAGACGACCGCCTGTGCTCAGTGCCACGACCACAAGTTTGACCCTATCTCGACGCGTGACTTCTATACCCTCGGAGCCTTTTTTGCCGATATCGAGGAAGGCATCATTGCTGCACGCGAGCCCGGGATGCCGGTTGTCGATGAAGCCAACGAAAAGGCCATCGCCGCCGTTGATGCCCGTATCGCAGCAGCGGAAGCCAAAGTCAAAAGTGGTGCCACGCTGCTTGCTGGAAGCCGCTCTGGGTGGGAAGCCAGCCTCAAGGGAATCCGCACGGTTGAGCAAAACTGGGAAGCCATCGCGCCAACCAAAGCGACCGCAAAAGCCGGCACCATCCTCACCATCCGCGGAGATAAGTCCATCCTCGCCAGCGGTCCAAACAATGCACCGAATGCCTATGTTCTGGATGTTCCGGCAGCTGGCACGCTCCGCGGTGTCCGTATCGATGCCATCCCAGATGCAAGCCTTCCACAACGCGGGCCAGGCCGCGCTGAAAATGGCAACTTTGTCCTCACCGAAGTGCGTGCAAACATTGTGGATGCAGCCGGTAAAGTCACCGCGCAGCCAACCTTTCTCAACGCGGATGCAAGCTTCGAACAAACCTTGTTCTCCGGGGATGACCTCCGCTACAAGCGCTGGGGTGCAGCAAACACGATTGATAACAATATCCGCGGCGGTGTCCCAGGCTGGGCCATCCTCCCGGATGTCGGCCAGCAGCACCACATGGTCATCACGTTTGCCGAGCCAGTTACCATCCCGGATGGCGGTCGACTTCAGCTGACCCTCGAGCAGACCCATAGCAATGACCATAATCTTGGATGTTTCAAGGTAGCGGTTGCAAAGGATGCCACGACAAATGGTTGGACGGTAGCGAAACCAGCCAAGGTCACTGCAAACGGGGACACAGTGCTGACCATTCGTCCAGACAATTCCATCCTTGCCAGCGGTCCGAATAACGTCAAAGGCAGCTTTGCCATCGACATCCCTGCGCGTGACCGTATCACTGGCGTCCGCATCGATGCCCTTCCAGACCCATCCCTTCCGCTTGGCGGTCCCGGCCGAGCGCCAAACGGCAACTTCGTCATCACCGAAGTCAAAGGGCAGGTCATCCACCAAGATGGAACCCGTGGCCGCACCGTAAAATTCACCCACGCTGCCGCAAGCTTTGAACAGACGATGTTCGCAGGGGATGACATCCCAGGTAAGCGGTGGGGTGCGCTTCATGCCATCGACAACGATGCCAACCTCCCATACCTAGGCTGGGGCATCCTCCCGGATGCGGGTAAGGCACACGCAATGGTCCTCGGGCTTTCCGAGCCGTTGACACTGCCAGCCGGCGCGATGTTGCGTGTGATCATCGAGAACAACCACAGCACCGATCACAACATCGGGTGCTTCCGAATCTCGACCACCGCTGCGCCCGACTACATCCGAACCATCACCAAAAGTGACCTTGCTGTCGCATCCATTGCCGCAATCGATGCCGGCAAGCGCACCCCTGAGCAAGTCAAGCAGCTTGATGATGCATTTGTGGCAGGCGCACCTGAAATGGCTGCTCTCCGGGATGATGTCGCGGTAGCACGTGCTGAACGCGGACGCATCGAGCAGATGCTCCCACGCTGTCTCGTGACGGTACAGAACAAGTCGCCGCGGACCGTGCGCATTCTGCCGCGGGGCAACTTCCTAGATGAAACAGGCGAAATCGTAGCGCCCGCTACGCCAGGCTTCCTCGGCACGTTCGGCCTCCCTAAGAAAGACAAGCTGACACGCCTTGATCTTGC
>CAIWTR010000499.1 GCA_903915615.1 uncultured Armatimonadota bacterium | reverse complement strand
GGAGACAGCATTCCCTGGCGGTACTGCTTGTTAGCCTTGTCGACATCACGTTCCGTCTTATCAAGGATTTCCTTACGGGACTCAGGAGACTGCATGTCCGTCATCGCGAAGGTAATACCTGCACGTGTCGCCCACTTGAAGCCGATTTCCTTGAGGTCATCGAGGAACTTGACCGTACGCTCAGCACCGTAGCCCATGTGGACAGCGGCAATCAGACGTGTGATCTGCTTCTTGTCCATCGCGACGTTCACCCAAAGCGAATCCGGCACAATCTCGTTGAAGATCACACGACCAACCGTGGTTGTGAACAATGGCTGCCCTGGACCCTTGCGGTACAGAACATATTCGTTCAGGTCAACCTTATTGTTGTCGTACGCGTACATCGCATCCCCTGGGGATCCGAAGATCAACGACGAACCGTAGCGGAGCGTTCCCTCACCCAGCTTGATAAGTTTCTTGGCATCATCAAGGGTCAGCAAACGATCCTTGCCCACGATCAGCTTAGGTTCCTTGGTCTTACCCTTGGCATCTGGCTGATACGTTTCAAAGATGTCATCTACGACAACCTTACCAACAGCCTGCTTGGCTTCGGAATAAGGAACGGAATCCCACTTGTCCATCGTGACGAAGAACGCACCAAGAACAATGTCCTGCTGTGGCGAAACGATTGGAGAACCGTCTGCTGGGGAGAACAAGTTGTGGCTTGCGAGCATCAGAACACGGGCTTCTGCCTGTGCATGGGAGCTCAACGGGATGTGAACAGCCATCTGGTCGCCATCGAAGTCAGCATTGAATGCCTTACATACCAGTGGGTGGAGCTGAATAGCCTTACCATCCACGAGCTTTGGCTCGAATGCCTGAATTCCGAGGCGGTGCAGAGTTGGTGCACGGTTGAGCATCACGGGATGCTCCTTGACCACCTTTTCGAGTGCATCCCAGACCTCTGGGCGCATCCGTTCGATCATCCGCTTGGCTGTCTTGATGTTGCTTGTTGAGCCGTTGTCGACCAGCGTCTTCATGACGAATGGCTTGAAGAGCTCAAGTGCCATTTCCTTTGGCAAGCCACACTCGTGCAGCTTGAGTTCAGGACCAACAACGATAACGGAACGTCCCGAGTAGTCAACACGCTTTCCGAGCAGGTTCTTGCGGAACCGGCCTTCCTTGCCCTTGAGCATGTCAGAAAGCGACTTGAGTGCACGACCATTGGAACCCGTTACTGGGCGCTGACGACGTCCGTTGTCGATGAGGGCATCGACGGCTTCTTGCAACAGACGCTTCTCATGATTGACAATCGACTCAGGTGCCCGGATTTCCTGAATCTTCTTCAGGCGGTTGTTGCGGTTGATAATACGGCGGTACAGGTCATTAAGGTCAGACGTCGCAAAACGTCCACCATCGAGCTGAACCATTGGACGCAGCTCAGGCGAGATGACAGGTACACAGTCGAGGATCATCCACTCTGGGCGGCTCTTCGAATCAATGAACGCAGTAAAGACATCGAGGCGCTTGATCGCACGCACAATCTTTGGACCAGGCGCATCATCGGAGCGTGCAGCCTTACGCAGACGCGCTTGCTCTTGAAGTTCCTTGATGTCCTGGCGGATCTTACGCTGCTCTACATCGAGGTCAACTTCCAGAAGCAGCTTGCGGATAGATGCACCACCTTGGCCTGCCTCAACAACCGTGTAGAGAGTTTCATCCACACGATTAGCGATGACATCCAGGAGGGTTTCAATCAACCGCCACTGGTCTTCATCGATAAGGGCCTTTTTGTCAATATTAGGTATCAGATCCAGCGCTTGGCGGAGCTCAGTGATACGGTCTTCCGCATCCTTTGCTTCCTGCTCAACACGGTCGTGCACGCGCTTTTGAAGCTGAATGATTTCTTCTTCGGTCAGCGGCTCACGAATTGGCTCAGCCTCTGGATCTTCGTAATCCTCGACAATGCGTCCGTTAGCGATTTCCTCTGCGGACTCCTCACGGTACTCACGAATCGCAATATCACGCTCTTCACGAATAGCTTCAGATTCTTCATCGACGGCACGGGTGAACTCATCCATACGTGCAGCGATGGTAGCCTTGTCGACACTTGTGACGATGTGGCTTTGGAAGTACAGGACTTTCTCAAGTGGCCGTGGCGTCATGTCAAGGATAAGTGCGAGTGGGCTTGGAACACCCTTGAGGTACCAGATATGGCACACAGGGGTTGAGAGCTCGATATGTCCCATCCGCTCACGACGGACCTTGCTACGGGTGACTTCAACACCGCAGCGGTCGCAGACCACGCCTTTGAACTTATGCTTCTTGTAGCGGCCACAGTGGCATTCCCAGTCCTTGGTAGGGCCAAAAATACGCTCACAGAAGAGACCATCACGTTCCGGCTTATACGTCCGGTAGTTAATCGTCTCCGGTTTTTTGACTTCGCCATGTGACCATATGCGAATCTGTTCTGGGGATGCGATACCAATGCGAATCTTGTCGAATGTACTTGCGTCTGCCATTACGAATCCTTATCGCGAACCATCGGTCCGAAAGTTCGAACCTGCGGCCGCCACCGAAGTGGCGGCCATATTTACATCGATGACCGGGCACAACCTACCTAAGGCAGTGCGTCATACTCCTCACGCTGGCGAAGCTGCGACCGACGGCGCTGCGCTTCATCCTCGAGGTAGTCCTCATCCTTGTCACGAAGATCGATTTCATCACCCTTCGCATCTTCAACGGTCACCTTCAAGCCAAGCGACTGCAGCTCGTTGACGAGAATCTTGAAGGACTCAGGTACTCCTGGCTCCAGCATCGCATCACCCTTGACAATCGACTCATAGGTCTTCACACGTCCGATGACGTCGTCAGACTTAATGGTCAGAATCTCTTGCAAGGTATACGCGGCGCCGTAGGCCTCAAGTGCCCAAACTTCCATCTCACCAAAGCGCTGTCCACCAAACTGTGCCTTACCACCAAGTGGCTGCTGAGTTACCAGCGAGTAAGGACCAGTGCTACGTGCGTGAATCTTGTCATCCACAAGGTGGGCAAGCTTCAACATATAGATACGCCCAACGGTGATCGGCATCTTGAAATCATCACCGGTACGGCCATCACGCAGCTGGGACTTACAGGTCTTGTCGTAGAACCCAACACGTGCCCAGACACGTTCCCGTAGCGATTCCAGGAGGCGGTCATAAGCATAGTTACGTGGAATCGTGTCACCCACCGGAGGTCCAGCAAGAATCTCCGAGATTCGCTCAAGCTCATCTGCATCCAGCTCAACAAATGCAGCACGCACCGTCGAAAGGAGATCTTCGACATCCGCATCGTCGTCAGAAAGTTCGACATCCACTTCCAGATCACTCCGGAGGTAGGTATTGAGCATTTCACGGCGGCGACGGCGGCCATAGCGCCCCATTTCACTTAGAATTTCAGCTTCGGTTGAACCTTCAAAGATTGGCTCCTTGAACTGGATTCCAAATTCCTTTGCCACGAGACCAAGGTGGGTTTCCATGATCTGTCCGATGTTCATACGTGAAGGAACACCAAGTGGGTTCAGGACGATATCAACTGGAGTTCCATCCGCGAGGAATGGCATGTCCGCTTCAGGCAGAATCTTGGAAACAACACCCTTGTTTCCGTGACGTCCAGCCATTTTGTCGCCTTCCATAATCTTACGCTTTTGGGCGATATAGATACGGACGAGCTTGTTGACACCCGGTTGAAGACCATCGTCGCCGGCCAGCTTCTGCAGACCTGCACGCGCCTCACACTTTGGACAATCCTCGTTATCAGGCTTCTTGGAGAAGTTGAATTCAGCATCACAGACACGGCAGCGGTACTTATGACGGCTGAACACCTTGATGTCGACAATCTTGCCCTTCTCACCGTGTGGAACACGGAGAGAAACATCACGGGTGTCTTCTGCCTTCTTACCGAAGATCGCGATAATCAGGCGCTCTTCCGCCGTCAGCTCTCCCTGACCCTTAGGCGCGACTTTACCGATCAGAATGTCATCCGAGCGGACTTCAGCACCGATTCGGATGATTCCATCTTCATCGAGGTCCTTGAGGGCATCTTCGCCGACATTCGGGATGTCACGCGTCATTTCCTCAGGTCCGAGCTTGGTGTCACGGGCTTCGAGTTCATACTTCTCGATGTGGATGGATGTGAAAACATCATCCTTTACGAGTCGCTGGCTAAGGAGAATAGCATCCTCGTAGTTGTAGCCATTCCATGGCATAAACGCAACGAGGACATTCTGTCCAAGGCTAAGCTCACCATTGTCGCAGCATGGGCCATCCGCAATCAAATCACCCGTACGGAGGACCTGACCAAGATCAACCTTTGGACGCTGCGAAATACAGGTTCCCTGGTTGGAGCGGACCATGTTCAGCAGGACGTAGCGGTCAAACTCGCCGCGAGGCGTCTTGAGGACAACTTCCTTGCTCGTGACACGATGCACAGTTCCGTTACGCTTTGCAAGAATAACAGCTCCAGAGTCAACCGCGGCCTTGCGCTCCATGCCAGTCTTGACAAGAGGCGCCGCCGGGCGAACCGTTGGGACTGCCTGACGTTGCATGTTCGCGCCCATCAAAGCACGGTTTGCGTCGTCGTTTTCCAGGAATGGAATCATCGCGGTAGCGACAGAAACCAGCTGCTGTGGAGAAACATCGACAAACTGCACTTCGCCCGTTGAAACAACAGGGTAGTCACTATTGAAGCGGACCTGAACGGTTTTGGACTTGAATGTTCCATCCTCGTTAATGTCCTCTTCAAGCGGAGCGCGGCCAATCTTGTAGTGGTGCTCATTGTCCGCTGGCAGCCACTCGAGGTCACGGGTTACCTGGCCATTAATGACCTTACGGTAAGGCGTCTCGAGGAAGCCAAACTGGTCAACACGCGCCTGAACCGCCATCGAGCCGATAAGACCAATGTTTGGTCCTTCAGGCGTCTCGATAGGACAGATACGGCCGTAGTGGGAGTGGTGAACGTCACGCACTTCGAGCTTTGCCGACTGGCGGGAAAGACCACCCGGTCCGAGGGAGGACAAACGTCGCTTGGATGTGATTTCAGCAAGCGGGTTGGTCTGGTCCATGAACTGGGAGAGCTGGGATGACCCGAAGAAGCTCTTGATGGCAGCGGATACCGGCTTGACCGAAAGGACAAGTGGCGGAAGCATGTCATCGGAGTCCATCGATGTCATACGCTCTTTGGCAACCTTCTCCATACGGAGGAAGCCCATTCGGAGCTGTGAGTACAGCAACTCACCGACGGAACGAACACGCTTGTTCTCAAGGTGGTCGATGTCATCCGGGGTGTAGCGTGAGCGTGATTCATCCTGCCCATCGGCGCGTGCAGCTGCCTGCATACCGATGAGGTAGTCAATGATCGCACAGATATCCGTACGAGTAATCCAGCGAACCTTGTGAGGAATCTGAAGCGTGGAAAGCTTCTTGTTCAGCTTGTGACGACCAACCTTGGCCATGTCGTACCGGCGAACATCGAAGAACATTCCGCGGAGCATCGTCCGTACAGATTCATCGGATGGTGGATCGCCCGGACGCAGCTTACGGTGGATATCAAACATCGCGGACTTGGAATCCACAACATTCGCTTCTTCGATATCAAGCGTTGCATTCAGGTACTTAGGCACAGTCAACAGCGTGACGATGCCATCGGAGTTCTCAGCTTCCAGTGTCTCCAAAATGGTCTTGGCAACCGTTTTGTCAACCCGCTGATAAGGACTAGCAACAACCTTGCCTGCCGAAGACACAAAGTCCTGCAGAGCATAGGTATCGACAATGGATGTAACAAAGAGCTCACGCTCTTCATCGGTGCCACCGCGTGGTGCTTGGAAATCCGTACGCGTTCCGAAGCGCTCAAGAATCTGCGTGTCGGTTTCGTACTGTGGATCCTTGAAGATCACGTTAAGGCGATGATTACGCAGGTTCTCTTCACCGCCGGCGAGCTCAACGAACTTCGCACGGTCAGCATAGGTGACTGTGTAGCCAGCCTCAAAAATCACTTCGCCGGTTACATTGTCAACAACATGCTCAGCAAGCGTCTTGCCGACTGCTTCACGGTAGTCAACATTGAAAACACCACTAAGCTCATCCTGATTCAACAGGCGGTCACGCACCAAGTCGTTTTGCAGACTCGGGTCATTAAGCGCACGGAGGAGCGTGGTGATGGCAAACTTCTTGTTCTGGCCAATCCGGACCATCACGGCCTCGGATGTGTCCGTCTCGATCTCAACCCATGGACCCTCGGAAGGAATCAGGGTTGCCGAGAACTGCCAGTTCAGGGTGAGGTCAAGCTCATCACGGAAGTAGATGCCAGGAGACCGGGAAAGCTGAGACACAACGACGCGCTCGGCACCGTTGATAATAAACGTACCCTTTTCCGTCATCAGTGGAAGGTCACCAAGGTAAACCTCAGATTCCTTAACTTCACCATGCGCCGTCGTTAAACGAACGCGCACCTTGATCGGGGACTCAAATGTAACATCACGGCTGCGACACTGCTCGAGCGTGTATTTGGGCTCCCCAAGGGTGAAGTCAATCAACTCAATGGTAATGGTGCCCGTGTGGTCATGAATCGGAGAGAACGATAGGAACAGTTCGTGCAATCCCTCCTCAAGAAACCAACGAAACGAATCCAATTGAAGTTGAATGAGGTTGGGAATGCCGGCCGCATGCTGCGCGCGCTTTGCCGAATGCTGAATCTCCATACCAGTTTGAACCCCTCCCAGGTCGGGCACATCTATCATCTGACAATGCAGTTGATTGACGTGCGACACCAAGTTGTGCTAGGTTATCGCAAACCAATCCCCACACCGACGACTACAGCTGTTTCCCGCGTCACACCCCTGTCAGAAGTCACAGGAATACCCGTGATGACACAGTGTGGCACGAATCCTCAAAATACCATCGCCAGCACAAGCCGTCAAGGATAATCTGTCCCAGTTAAGGGTATTGTGTTGCCAACTGAAATGTACGCGTGTATACTCGCGCACCACGCGTTCCAAATAACGCACTGGTATACGCAGTAGCACATACGTTTGGTGGAGCAATCATGGCAGATTTCGTGTTAACGCCGAGTGGCAAACAAAAAATAGTACTTGAGCTGGAACAGCTGAAGGCCGTCGAGATGCCGGCACTCTCAGAGCGTATCCGGCAGGCACGTGACCTCGGTGACTTGTCTGAGAATTTCGACTATCAGGACTCCAAACGACAGCAGGGCTTTATCCAAGGCCGGATTGCTGATCTGCAAGCGATGCTCGAAAGGTCCATCGTCGTCGAAGATGACCATCATGCACCAGGGACCATTGGCCTCGGGGCAACCGTTACCCTTCGTGACACGGCTGACGACACAGAAGAGTCCTACACCCTTGTCGGCGACTACGAGGCAGATCCTGATAATCATCAGATCAGTGTCGCTTCTCCTCTCGGTAAACAACTAAATGGTCACCGTGCTGGGGATTCTGTCGCGGTCACCGTAAATGGGTTCACGACAAACTACTTCATCGTCACCGTCAGCTGACAGACGTGAATGCCGCATCAGCGGCGGATGTCCAACGCACATTCGCCGCTGTTGATCTGGTCGCACTCCGGAAGAACGCCCGCCTGCTCACACAGCGCTTCGGAGCGGTTTGCGCGGTTGTCAAAGCCGATGCCTACGGGCACGGTCTGGTCCCCTGCGCGCGTGCGGCTGTCGCCGGTGGAGTCGCGGCCATCGCCGTTGCGACCCCAGCCGAAGGACAGCTCCTCCGCGCCTGCGGACTCCACATCCCGATTCATGTCCTCTCGCCCGCCGAGCCGCTCTCTGCACGCCTGTGCGTAAACCAACGCCTAACCCCACACATCTCGAGCGCAGGCTTTCTGCACGCATACCTCGATGCTGGCGGTAGCCCACACGACTGCTTTCTGATGCTCGATACTGGGATGGGACGTGAGGGCTTGCTCTGCGCCGATGCGATTGAGGCATGTCGAAACCTAAACCTGACGGTTTGCTTTGGCGGCATCTCGACACACCTGGCATCGGCGGATGCGGCTGATAACACATCCATGCAGCGGCAATACTCCACCCTTCTGGATGACATCCATGAGCTGATGCAGTCCCACTTAATCGATGACAAGACGGTCATTTCTGTCAACAACTCGGCGGGGATGCTCTGGGACACAACCCTTTTTCCGTTAGCCAACCCCATCCTCCACCGCCCTGGCGCACTCCTGTATGGCATCGCGCCAAACCCAGCGGCGCCGTGCCCCACTTCACCCGTTCTCAGCTGGCGCGCACGTATTCATCTCATCAAACACCTCCCAGCCGGGCATGCTGTCGGCTATGGCGCAACATTTGTGACAGATAGGGAAACGCGAATTGCAACGGTTGGCGTTGGCTACGCGGATGGCTACCCCCGACACATTTCGCCAGAAACACACATCCTGATCCGTGGACAGCAAGCGAAGATTTGCGGCGTCGTCTCGATGGACCAGCTTCAGGTGGATGTTACCGATATCCCGGATGCCACCGAAGGTGACTGGGTGACGCTGATTGGGAGTGAAGGGAATGCCGTGATTACGGTGGCGATGCTGGCTGCGTGGGCGGATGTCCCCGTGCAATGGCCGACAACCGGGCTCTCACCACGGGTTCCAAGACGCTACACCGGGCTTGAGTGAAGTTCACATCCGGATGTGGTATAAGACCATATCTTGTATCCACACAGACCTGCTGTGCTATATCTTGAGAGACATCCGTGTCGAAGAACCGATGTCTTACAGTTAGTCCTGTGTCTGGCTGATTCTGCCCCTGTGCGCGTTGCGCCGGGGGTTTTGTTTTTAACTCCTATTTCACTTTCTGAGGTCGTGGGATAAATGGGACGCGAAGTTCTTGTACTTAACTGTGACTATGAACCACTGAATGTATGTAACATGCGCAGGGCTGTCATTCTGGTCTACAAGGGCAAGGCCGATGTCTTGCATACGGCCGCAGATGAAGAGGAGCCGGATGCGCTTTATGCACCATCGCAGGCCGCTGGACCTCCATCCGTCGTAAAGCTGCGCTCCCAGATCCGCCGCCCGATGCCTGAGCTCAAAGTCAGCCGTCGCAGTGTCTTTGCACGCGACAATTACACTTGCCAGTACTGCGGTGTCCATGGAAAG
>CAIWTR010000498.1 GCA_903915615.1 uncultured Armatimonadota bacterium | reverse complement strand
GTGGATGCTTCGCTTTGATGACCACCGTGTGAGTGCGGGTGTGTCGGTTGAGCGCTGGCTCTCCGATGAAGTGTCCCTGTTGGAAGATGGCGGCTGGGAGCGGTTACTAGCCCGGATGCCGGCTGTGCAAAAGCAGTTTGCCGGGGCGAGACGTGTCCTTCCTTGGATGAAGGCTGACCCGCTGCCCGTTCGGCTTGACCGCGTTGCTGGCGTGAAAGATACAGCTCCATGGGCATTTCTGCCAAGTGCAGCGGCATTTATTGATCCGTTGTACTCAACGGGTTTTTCGCTGACTTTACTCGGGATTGAGCGTTTGGCTCCCCTGATACTGAGCGGGACCATCTCTGAAAATGTCCTTGCGGTGTATGAAGCAGCCGTGCAGCGAGATATCAGCTGTGTTGCTCGGTTTATCAGCGCAAACTTTGTTGCATTTTCGGACTTTGAGCGCTTCATGGATGTCTCCATGTTTTACTTTGCTGCGGCATCCTGGTCAGAAATTTGCCGGCGTATCGGGAAGCGGGATCTGGCCCCGGGGATGCTTCTCTCTGGAGACGATGCCTTCTGGCAGGGTTTTGATGCGTATCTCGCGGGAGAGTGTGCGGCGGCCGATGCGATTGCACCGTGGAATATCGCGGGGCTTGCGGATAGATCAAAGTCGGGGATGTACCCTGCCAACCTCTCGGATGTAATTGCTGCAGCAGAGAAGCTGGGGCTATCGCAGGCTGAAATGGAAGCGATTATAGATGATGCCGACTGGGCGCGCTGCGACTAGGAGAGCAGGCCGCGTCGGCGGTATTCCATAGGTGAAATGCCGACACGTGCCCGGAAGGTCCGGCTGAAGTATGCGTGGCTGGCAAATCCCGTGCGTAGCGCAACTTCGCTGACGGTCAGACTTGCATTCGTGAGGAGAGACTCTGCGGCGCGAATACGGGCCTGCAGGAGATCCTCGATGGCCGAGACGCCGTAGAAGCGCAGATAAAGCTCTGAGAACCGGCTGACACCGAGGTGGACTTCCCGGGCAAGGTTTGCGATGTCCCATGGGTGGTCAAGATTCGCTAACATCCGCTGGCGTAAGCGATCAAAAGCTGGTCGGTGCACCGCCTCTGCAGCTGACCAAGGGGTATCCGGCATATTGCAGGCTGCCACCGTGCGAACGAGGAGTGAGAGGACTGCGATGGATGCGAGTGATTTCCCCATGTCATCCTTGCGGGCGAGGTCACGGGCGATCGTTTCGAAGTGTGGGCTAACGTAGGATGTTTCAATCGGCAGAAATGGCTCACCAATTGGGTGTCCCATGATTCTGCAAACATCTTCGATGTCTGAACCCACGATATGGAGCCAGTCATTGCACCAGGATCCGGACACCGATGTGTACCAGTGCGGTGTGCCAGGTGGAATGAGAATCACCGTACCAGGCTGGACGGTAAATGCAGTGGTACCGATACGAAGCTGCATGTGATCGTGGAGGCGGACCCAAATCGTTTCGTGAAAGCCATTTGGTCGGTCGACCGCAAAACCATCCGATTCGCGTCTACGCGCACCGAAGGCTCTGACTTCAATCTGTGGGACTAGTTCACTTATGCTCATCGTAGGATTCTGCAATGATTTCGTTACAGCATACAATACAAATCGCACCGCTGCGGAATAATATGCAAAACGTATCAGGTTGCACACTGCTGTGCAATCACCACCGGGAGCATCCATGTTTCGACGAACCGCATTACTCGCATCCGCACTCAGTGTCAGCCTGCTCGCCGCATCCCGTGTCAACGCACAGGATGTCACGGTAAATATCCAAGCCGACAAACCGGGTCACACCGTCAACAAAAACATGTATGGCATCTTCCTTGAGGAGATTAACCACGGCGTGGATGGTGGTCTCTACGGAGAAATGATTGCTAACCGGGCATTTGAAGACAGCCGGCCTCCGGAAGGCTTTAAAAAGGTTGGAGACAAGTGGATTTCCGATGCCGGCTGGGACAGCGGCTTTAATGTAAAGCCTGGCACAGTCCCCCGCTGGCAGCTGGATCAACGTGGTGGCAAGGCGGAGTGGTGGGTTGTCCCGGCCACGGGTCTCAACAAGAATTCGCCTTACCATCTGCGCGTTAATGTGACACAGCCGGCGGGCACGGGTAAGGCCGCAGCCGTGCGCAACACGGGTTTCTGGGGCATCGGCTTCCGAAAGGGTGCGTCCTATAAGGTTGTTGCGCATATCCGCTCGACAACGGGTGATGTCCGTAAAGTGCGTATCCTTGGCGATGACCGCTATGGCAATGCAGTCACATCAACGGTTTCTGGAACATCGGTTGGCAATGGCTGGACCCGCATCGAAGGCACGATCACAGCAAAGAAGACCATTGACAATGCTCTTTTGACGCTTGAACTGCCATCCAAGGGAACGATTGACATCGACTATGTCAGCTGCTTCCCGGTCAACACGTGGAACAACCGCCCGAATGGCCTCCGAAGCGACATCGCCAAAATGATTGCCGACATGAAGCCCGCCTTTGTGCGCTTCCCGGGTGGCTGTGTTGTCGAAGGCGGCTCGCCAGAGATGACGTATCGCTGGAAGGATGGCATTGGCCCCGTGGAGGAACGCTACGAGCGCTGGAATGCCTGGAACTATCGACGTACGCATGGCATGGGGGC
>CAIWTR010000497.1 GCA_903915615.1 uncultured Armatimonadota bacterium | reverse complement strand
GATGGCAGGGATGTTCGGGGCCAGATTGGTTAGCGCATCGGATGCCGCGGCGTAGAGGTCCCGCCAGCCGGTGCGAACCCGTTCACGGACATCGTCAAGTGCTTCATTCAGCTCAACCTTACGAAGATCCCCTTCACGCATGTAGGGAATGGCTGCAATCGCAACGCGAGGCGCAGCGGCGTTTGGCAAGAGGATAATGTGCGGTATTCCAGATTCAGGCACATCGGTGATGATGTGGTGTCCCAGCTTGCCGATGATGGTGGATGCGCTCCGCAGCATCGTGGGCGAATCATGGTTGCCGGAAACAATGACGGCTGCGACTCCAATGCCATGCAGAGCTGCAAGGGTTGTGTAGTAAAGCTCTTCGCTCTTTGCGGGGGGGTTGACGCCATCGAAGACATCTCCGCTGATGATAACGGCATCGATGGACTGCTCGGCTACGGTGCTGAGAAAGCATTCCAGAAAGCGTTGATGGTCCGCATGACGTTCCTGATCCATCAGCTGCTTGCCGAGATGCCAGTCGGCGGTATGGAGAATGCGGTAGGCCCCGGCACTTTTTGGGGGCAATCGTGTTTCGTTTGTGTTCATCTAATTCTAATATCTAACGAAGTTGTGCAGCTGTGACGGCGGTGTGGAAAATATTCCGCACTTTTTCTTTACGGTACAATCTTGCCTGTAAATCGGCGGCGTTCCAAATGGCGCGCCGTCTTTCCATGTAATGCCGGCAGCAGACCGGTGTCCCGGAGTTATCCAATGTTATCCGCAGAGAAGATTTCCAAGACTTTTGGTCCTCAAACTGTCCTCAAGGACATTTCCCTTATCCTCGGCGATCAGGAACGCATCGGCATCGTTGGCATTAACGGCGCCGGCAAGTCCACCTTCGTCAAAATCCTTGCAGGGATTGAAGAGGCTGACAAGGGCGTTGTCAATCGACATGGCTCCACGGTTGGCTACCTCAACCAAGAGTCGCAGTGCCGCCTTGGGGTGACGATTGCTGACGAAATGCGGGATGCATTTCCAAATGTTGAAGACATCGAAGCCCGGTTGATGAAGGCATCCCATGCCGTCGCGGATGGCGATATGAGCCGTGCGGATGCGGCAGCATTGGATGCGGCTGCGAACGATTTGGTGCGGGCGGACGCACATACGATTGATGCCCGTATCGGCCGTGTTCTTGCCGGTCTTGGTTTTGAACTGGATGCGGTTGACCGTCTCACGGATACATTTTCGGGAGGCTGGCAGATGCGTATTGCGATGGCAAAGCTGCTGTTGCAGGAGCCTGACTTCTTGTTCCTCGACGAACCGACGAACCACCTCGATGTGACCGCCAAGTATTGGTTGATGTACGATTACATCCCGAATTACCACGGCTCCGTCATCTGTATTTCGCACGAGCCTGAGTTCCTGAATGCCGTCTGTGAGAAGATTGTCGAGATTGATGACTGCGGAACCACGCAGTACACGGGCAACTACGAAGACTACGAGCGCCTCAAGGAGGAAGCGTATCAGCGTGACCTCAAGGCGTACGATGCCCAGCAGCGTGAGATTGCGGACTGGAAAGAGTTTATTCAGCGCTGGAAGGGCAATAAGTCCAAGTCTGGAATGGTCGAAAGCCGTGTCAAGCAGCTTGAGAAGATTGACATTTTGCCAAAGCCAAAGGCTCGTCCACGTACGATTTACCTTGAATTCCCTGAGCCTCCACGTGAAGCTCCTGAGCCAGTTGTCATCCAGGATGTTGTCAAGAAGTACGGCGACAAGACAATCCTCAATGGCATCACTTTGCAGATGGTTCGTGGGGACAAGATTGCCCTTACGGGTCCAAATGGCGTTGGAAAGTCAACCTTCCTGCGTCTGATCGCAGGTGTTGAGGGTCCGACGAGTGGCAACATTCGCCTAAACCCGAAGACGGAGATTGGCTACTTCGCTCAGCATCAGGCAGAAGCGCTCCGTAAGGAAGTCACTGTGTTTGAGGAGACGATGGCAGGAATCGACCCGAAGCTCGAGGAGCTTGCGCGCGGCCTGCTGGCCCGGTTGCAGTTCCGAGGCGAGGATGCTCCATTTAAAAAGGTTGGCGTACTTTCAGGCGGCGAGCGTACCCGTGTTGCGCTAGCCAAGTTCCTGTTGCACCCGGCGAACTTCTATATCCTCGATGAGCCTACAAACCACCTTGATCCGCTGGCGCGTGAGGTTTTGATTGAGGCATTGATCAAGTTCCAGGGCACGATTTTGATGTCTACCCACGACAACTTCCTGATTGATCGTGTGGCGACTGGCATCTTTGATGTCGCGGATGGCAAGTTCAATATGGTGTTGGATCCACAGATTGCACGCATCAAGGATATCGAAATCTAATTAGGTTGTTTTCGAAGGAGAGAGGCCTCTGTGTACGGTGTACGCAGGGGCCTTTCATTTTTGAGATGGAGGTGAGAGTTGTTTCGTTGGTTCTAAAACATTGTGGGTGGAGTTTAAAGCTGCTCACCGCCAAAAGAGAAAAACCCCACAAAGCGCATCGCACCTCGTGGGGCTTCTCTGTAAACGTAACCGCCTAGCGATGCGCTTTGCTTGCTATTCGCGGCAGCTGGAATCACCAACATCAAAAAAAGAAAAACCCCACAAAGCGCATCGCACCTTGTGGGGCTCCTCTGTACCCGTAACCGCCTAACGATGCGAATTGCTTAGTTTTCGCGGCAGCTGGAATCACCAACATCAAAATAGAAAAACCCCACAAAGCGCATCGCACCTCGTGGGGCTTCTCTGTAAACGTAACCACCTAGCGATGCGCTTTGCTTGCTATTCGCGGCAGCTGAAATCACCAACATCAAATAAGAAAAACCCCACAAAGCGCATCGCACCTCGTGGGGCTCCTCTGTATCCGCAACCGCCTAGCGATGCGATTTGCTTGGTTTTCGCGGCAGCTGGAATCACCAACATCAAATAAGAAAAACCCCACAAAGCGCATCGCACCTTGTGGGGCACCTCTGTAAACGTAACCGCCTAGCGACGTGATTTACGCGCAGACTTATACTTGCTATCCTTCTCACGACGGCCTGTCGTTGCCTCACCCGTCTGGAACTGCCGGAAAATCCCGGAAAGGTCCATCGGCTTACCGCAGGTCGAGCAAAAGAAATTGTTGCGGACGATAGCTGCTCCAGGCAATACGGATGTTGCCCCACAGTTTGCGCACTGCACAGCTATTTCGCGGCGTCCTCCACCAGGGCCTTGTGGTCGCATGGTCGTTCTCCTTTCAATTCGGGACGCAGTGGCATCCACGAATCATAAAAAATGGCCGATCCGGGTCAGATCTGCCTTACATCTCTTCAGCGGGGCACGAAAATGCGCACGCCGAACCATCGCATGGTACCACGCAGGCATCAGGCATCCTGAGCGCTGGCGATCTGCTGCCACAGTGAGCGGACATCGCCGAACTGGTCTGCAGCACCCTCCATGTAGCGCACATTGTAAATAACCGAGAGGAGCGCAATACCCAGTTTTTGACCCAACAACCCAAACAGCGCATCCACCAACAAAGCGATCCCTTTTAGAGTCGCCTGCAGTACCGCACCAACTTTTGGCCGTCCAATAGCAAGCTTGATACAAAGGCGCGTCAGGGCATTGCGAGCCACAAATGCGTGCCGAATCGTGCGCCAGCTGGTGTCGCGCCGCTGCGCCCGGATAACATCGAGGCTGCCGTAGGAATACGGCGTCTTAAGCCAGCTTTCAAATGTTCTGTCAGGGCGATGAATGGCATTTGCATCGAGCTCGACTTTGAACACGACATTTTCCTGTTTCCACAGACGGGCCGCCAGCTCGACATCCTCCTGGCGGGTAAAGCCTTCATCGAAGCCACCAACCGCCAGCAGCAGGTCTCTCCGAACGGATGCATT
>CAIWTR010000496.1 GCA_903915615.1 uncultured Armatimonadota bacterium | reverse complement strand
GCTGCATACGAATCCACTTCGGCGCTTTCAATGGTCATCCGTGGTGACGGCGTTCGGTGTTGTCTATGCGGCAAGCACGACCGGGGATGGCGAGCATTTACTGCATGCGTTTGATGTCGAATCAGGAACTCCGATTTGGGACCCATATGTTTTGTCGGCACCCGTTCACCCAGATCGTGGTGGCGTTTGTATTGTTGGTGAGCTTGTCGTAGCAGGTTTGGTGAACGGTAGCGTGCTGGCCATCGATGCAATACGCGGGACGCGGCGCTGGCTGGTTGACATCGGAGGCTCCGTTTACGGCTCCGTCATTCCATTGAACCTAGCCGCTGTTGCCGTTCCGGTCGCGGATGGTATCCATGCGGGACGCCTTGTTGTGCTCACCACGGATGGCGGTCGCATCAAGTTTGAGGTTCCGCTGACTGGCCGTCCGGAGTGCACACCCGCTGCCACAGACAATACAATTGTCGTCCACGATGACACCGGTGGCGTCCTTGCGGTAAACGCATCCACGGGCGACACCCTTTGGTACACACAGCTGGCTGACTGTTTCGATGCCGCTCCCGTCATCGCCGATGGGATTGTTTATTCTGGCGGGCATGATGGCATTCTGCGCGCATTAAACATCACGAGCGGGACGCTCATTTGGGAATCGCCTGTGCTTGGCGGTGCGATTACAGGCACGCCTAGCATCGCTGATAGTGTGATCGCGGTACCGACCGTTGAGGGGCTATGCCTTGTCAGCCGTGAAACTGGTCAACCCGTCCAGCGCACCAGCCGCGGTCCGGTGCGCGCGCAACCCATTGTGGCTCCGGATGGCTTTCTCTTTGCAGGACGGGATGCACGCTTACATCGCTTGGCGGCCGGGATGGCAGTGGATGATGTCTATGATGCTGGCGGCGGTGGGCCGCAGGTCAGCGTCCCGATGGCGTATGCCGACGGCAATGTTTTCCTGGCAACGACACGCGGCGTGCTTTACGCGCTTCGCATGACAGGGGTGCTCTAAGTGTCTGATGTTCTCCCTGCTTTTCTCGTTAAGCAGATTGAAAATGCCGGGGTCATGGCAACCCCACAGCCCGATGCAGCGGCTTGGATCGGCTCGGATAAACGCACGGGCCGGCCGGTGATGGTCCGGCGGATTCCAAACACACAGGCCGCGCAAAGTCGTCTGACGATGGCGCTTGATGCCGTCCAACAAACGGTTGTGCCATTCCGCCGCTGGATGCTCGTGGATGACAACATTTATACGGTCCGGGATGTTCTGAAGGGTAAGAATCTCCGCCAATACTGGATGGGTGTTGGTGGACGCGCCGATACAGAGACGCTTCGACGCTGGATTGTGCCCCTCCTCGATGGGCTTGCAGCCTTTCACGCCGTGGGTGCCGCACATGGTGGGCTGTCCTTGGACAACTTGATTGTCGGCGATGACCTCCGGATGTACGTCACCGATGGAGGTATCTGCGATCCCGCTGCCGCGCACCATGCATCTGTATACGGAGCGGGAGCCGGGCCGACATCGGATATTGCTGCGGTGACCAGGCACGTCATCGCTCTTCTGCCAAAATCCGGCCCCTTTGCAACCCCTGTCGTACGTGCTCGTGTTGAAGGTTTGGTCTTGCGCTGCGAGACGCTGGCCGCTATCCGGG
>CAIWTR010000495.1 GCA_903915615.1 uncultured Armatimonadota bacterium | reverse complement strand
GAGGTTGGTCAGGTCTATGTCTTACCAAAGCACCTCGATGAGAAGGTTGCCCGCCTTCAGCTGTCGAAGCTTGGCGCGATGTTGACTGAGCTTTCCCCAGAGCAGGCAGCGTACATCGGTGTTGAACAACAGGGTCCTTACAAGACCGAAACCTATCGCTACTAGGTTTTCACGTTTCCGTAGGCTACGTGGCCGGCTTCATTTTTCGAGCCGGCCACGTGTCGTTAATTACGCTCACATTTGTATTGACCGGATGTGCCATACCGATATAATCGCACATCAACTGTTTCCCAGTGGAAATATCAGGTCAACTGCATGCTTATACAGTCCCGTTTAAAAACGCTTCTCTTGTGCGTCGCTGCATTCCTACCAAACCTTGGGTATGCACAAATCGTACGGAAGGAGCTGTCCGTACCAGCAAGCTCAATCGATACGCGCCTGTGGCAACCACAAGTTGTCGAGCGCCATCAGGGAAATGTTGAGCCGCCTGAAAACCCTGTGATGCCGCCGAGTGTAACCAGCAAGCGCCATGATGTTCCAGTTGGCAAAGTGGATGCAGGCTCAGCGCGGGTTGCACCGGGTAAGAAATTTCCGGGGATGTCCAGTACCGGGTGGTTTCCACCCGACTGTGATATCGCCGTGGGACAGAATCATATTGTAGAAGTTGTCAATTCTTCGATAGCTTTCTACACAAAGTCTGGTACGCGTCAGCTGCAGCAAACGTTCGAAACATTCTTTTCGGGTGTTGCGGGAGGTTCGTTCCTGTTTGACCCGAAGGCGTACTACGACAGGGCGAATAACCGCTATGTTGTTGTCGTTCTCGAGCAGGATGGTGGTTCCGAAACAAGCAAAGTTCTGGTCGCAGTCTCCGATGATGCCGATCCGAACGGCACCTGGCACCGCTACCGCTTCGAAGCCAAGCTGACTCTTTCCGGTACATCCTATTGGCTCGACTATCCGGGCTTTGGCTATAACCAGGATGGCTACGTTATCACTGGGAATATGTTTGGCTTTAGTGGTGGCTGGGCCGGCGTGCAATTCCTGACGATTCCAAGCGCTCCTTTACTTACCGGTTCCCCTGCCAATGTGTATTCACTTCGCGATGGCGGTGGGGCATCTGCTCAGGTCGCTGAATGTGTCGACACATCGAGTGCGGTGTATGCAATCGGTGCAGCTGGTTCGAATGACCACAGACTTTATGCGTTGACCAATGTTGGGACAGCCAATCCGGCGTTAGTGTCCAGTGATGTCGGGGTCTCGAATTACAGTGGCCCGACAAAGCGTGCGACGAGTACCGGGGGGCAAACCCTGGATGCCGGTGATGGCCGTCTGATCAATGCATGGTGGACCAATGGCCGAATGCTGGCTGCTCACGCAATTCAGATTGGTAACAATGTCGGTATTCGCTGGTATGAGTTTTCCACGGCTGGCTGGCCCACTAGTGGAAGCCCTTCCCTTATCCAGAGTGGCAACATAAGCTCGAACAATTACGACTACTTCTATCCTGCGCTCGCCAAGGATGCCAGTGGGGCTATTGGGTTAGTCTTTGGCGGTTCTAATGCGGGTGAAACAGCAAACATCTTTGCCGCTGGACGCCTGACGACAGACCCGCTTGGAAATGTCGGGACCCCGGTAAATCTTGGGGTATCGGCTGGCGTCGGGTATACCGGTGGCCGTTGGGGAGACTACTTCGGTACGGAAGTCGATCCTGTGGATGGGCGTACCTTTTGGTCGATTGCAGAAACATTAGGCGCAAACAACGATTGGGAGACTCAAATCGTTAGTTTCAGTCTTAGTCCTGTTGTTTCCACAGTAACGGTATCGCCGACCACACTGGTTGCTGGACTTTCCGCAACTGGGACCATCACGCTTTCCGGGCCAGCCCCAGCGGGTGGGCAGCTCGTGTCGCTTTCAACGAACAATGTGTCGGCGACTGTCCCCGCCACCGTGAATGTGCCACAAGGTTCAACATCGGCGACATTTAGTATCACAACCGTAGCCGTTCCTGCAGAGGTGACGGTCACAATCACGGCTACCGCAAACTTACGTTCCTCGAGTGCAACATTGTTGCTGAAGCGAACTGCGATCGATGCTGTCAATACGCAGAAGGCCTCAGTCCCTGGCGGGGAGTCGGTTTCTGCATCTGTATCGCTAACCGGTAATGCGGGTGTTGGTGGTTTAAAGGTGGATCTGTCCGTAAATGATCCATCCGCAGCCGTACCTGTCTCCGTTACAATTCCATCCGGGCAGCTCTTTGCTGCGTTTTCGGTTTCAACATTTCCAGTTGTGGATGACCGTGTTGTGACGATTCGGGCAACCGCCGATGGACTTGTAAAGACAAAGCAGATTACTGTTGAGCGGCCGAGACTGTCTGTTGTTCAGTTATCACCATCATCTTTTGCTGGTGGTGAGCAGGTACAG
>CAIWTR010000494.1 GCA_903915615.1 uncultured Armatimonadota bacterium | reverse complement strand
TTCCACTGTGGGCGCTTCGCGCTATCGGCGATCGACATCACCGTCAAACCCACCATTTTGACCACTTTTTCCATGTTCGGGTAGTCAAGCTTGTCCCAGTGATCCCCCGCCTTGTGGTAATCGGGATAGTTGAACGCCGTACAAAGCGTATGCGCCGGCACACCCAGGTCCGCCATCGCCTGGTTATCCGAACGGCCGAAAAAGGAATCTGAATTTTGTGGATGCTTATCGACTTTGACACCCGTTGCCGCACCCGCTGCCGTCATGACCAAACCAACATCGGAGAAGTCATAACCCGTAAGGCTGCCTCCTGCGACGCGCGCGCCTTCCAGGTCATCCGTGCGGCCAATCTGCTCAAGATTGACCATTGCGACCGTGTCCTTCGCGGGAATTACCGGATGGCTGCCGTAGTAGCGGGAGCCCAGCAAGCCGCGCTCTTCGCCGTAAAAGCACACAAACACGATGCTACGCTTTGGCTTGTAGCCCTTTAGTGCATATGCGAGCTCAATCACACCCGCGGTGCCGCTGGCATCATCATTGGCGCCATTGAAGATCACATCCTCGCCAGGCGTCGTAGATGGCCGCATCCCGATATGGTCATAATGCCCGGAAACCACAACAGCCGTTGCCTTCAGCGTTGGATCTATTCCGCGGAGGATGCCGACGACATTGCGGACCTTGGTCATGGATGTATCATTGCGGCTCGCGCGAACTTCCGTGGTTTGGAAGTAGCCGTCATCCCCGGCGGGCTCGAGGCCTGCACGGCGGAACTGTGATGCGATGTATTCCGCTGCGAGGTCCAGCCCCTTGGATGGCGTTGCGCGGCCTTCAAGGGCATCGGATGCCAGAAAGCTGACATGGCTTTTGAGCGAATCGGCATCCACACGCGCTAACGCCGTCTTGCGCTCAGCTGTGAGCTGGGTGCTAAAGCCTGCCGGCGCTTTCTGGTGCCCGCCAACCAATGGCGCTGCGATAGCGGGAATAGCCAGAACAAAGAGGGATAACCCCAAAATCTGTGTTTTGCCCATTGTTATTCCGTCTCCTCACAGGCCGCTTTGCGAACCTGTACTGCACGTAAGAGTGCATTTTCGAACTTTGGCTGACGATCAAATGTGTATATGCCATTTTCCTCTGGCCATACATCGGTGAGCTGCGTATAGCAGTAACCAAACATTTCCGGGTCATCCAACAGAATTTCGCAGAGCCCCTTGAAGCGTGCATGGAAGGCATCCAGGCTTGTTACGCGGTCGCCATAACCCCAGCTTTCCTTGTCATCGAACTTCGCAGGATTCCACCAAATGCCACCAAACTCACTGACGAAGAAGGGCTGGCCCCGGTACGGGATGTTGGTTGGTTTCTCCGTCCAGCCATTGTTGATAAACGGCTTTTCCTCAGCGACATGCGCGTGACGCTCTTTGAACGTCTCTGGATTCTGGTCGTAGTCATGCGAATCATAAATGTCAGATTCTTGCACACGGTGGGCATAGCCACTTGTATCAAGAACGGGCCGGCTGGTATCGAGGAGCTTGGTCGCAAGGAACATCCCGCGGGTGACATCATCGAGTTCAACAAACCGATCTCCGGGGACCTGGAAGGTTTCATTCAGTGGGCACCATCCGACAATCGATGGATGCGAGTAATCCCGCTCAACCGCTTCGCACCACTGGGCAACAAATGTCGATGTCGGCTTTTGATGATCGTGATCCGGGCCAAAGCCGCTGATTCCCCAGTCGCCAAACTCGCCCCAAACGATATAGCCCATGCGGTCTGCGTGGTAAAGGAAGCGCTCTTCAAAGACTTTCTGGTGGAGGCGCGCGCCGTTAAAGCCGGCATCCAGTGAGCGGGTGATATCCGCGATGAGCTCATCATCCGATGGTGCTGTCATGACGCCATCGATGTAATAGCCTTGATCAAGCACGAGGCGCTGGAAGACAGGCTTGCCATTGATGAGGACTTTACGTCCATCCAC
>CAIWTR010000493.1 GCA_903915615.1 uncultured Armatimonadota bacterium | reverse complement strand
TCGTTGATATTTATTGATATTAAAATAAGCTCAGTTATTTCACCGTTGACCACATTGCCGCTCACATCTCTAAGCTGAAATGTATCGCAGACATACTTATTGATTATTGTTATGTCTTGTGTGTTTTAGAATTAACTTATTAACGCTTATTGCTATGTAATTGACTTATGCAATAACACTCTTAACCACATTCCCCGCGACATCTGTCAAGCGGAAATTGCGCCCGTTGAAGTGATACGTCAGCTCCGTGTGATCGATACCGAGCAGAGCCAAAATGGTCGCGTGGAGGTCATTAATGGAAACTCTGTCCTTGACCGCCTTGTGGCCAAGCTCATCCGTTTCGCCGTAGTGGACACCGGCCTTGACACCGCCACCCGCCATCCAGCAGGTAAAAGCATGCGGGTTATGATCACGCCCCGTGCCGCCGCGCTGAACGAGTGGTAAGCGCCCAAACTCGCCGCAGCAGACCACCAATGTGTCCTCAAGCATCCCGCGTTGCTTCAAGTCCGTCAGCAATGCCGCTATCGGTCGGTCGGTTTCCGATGCGAAGCCCCTGTGGTTTCCCGCGATGTCGGTATGGCCATCCCAGCTCTTCTCGTTTTCCTCACCACCCGAATACAACTGAATAAACCGAACACCCTTTTCGGCAAGGCGACGCGCCATCAGGCACTGACGTGCAAAATGCCCACATTCTTTGCGGTCCACACCATACATATCGCGAACACTCTGCGGCTCAGCTGCAATCTCAAGGGCCTCTGGAGCCGCCATTTGCATCCGGTACGCAAGCTCAAACGACTCAATCCGCGCAGCCAGCCGTGGGTCCTGCCCAGCGGTTTTTAAATGCGCTTTGTTCCACTTACCAAGTAGATCCAGCTGTGCGCGCTGCGCGGTATCTGTTTGGCTTCGCGCAAGGTCATCGATTGGCTGGCCCTGATGCCTCAGTCCCGTCCCTTGAAATACTCCGGGTAGAAAACCCGATCCCCAGTTTTGCGCATAGCCCTTTGGGAGACCACGGCCAAGCGTATCCACCATCACGACAAAGCTCGGGAGACTTTTATTCATCGTGCCAAGGCCGTAGGTCACCCAGGCACCGACGCTTGGGTACCCCATGCGGCTCGAGCCAGTGTTAATTTGGAAGAGGGCAGGAGAGTGGTTGTTCGTCTCGGTGTAGCAGGAGTGAATAAACGCCATGTCATCCACATGCTTTGAAATTTCCGGGAAGATCTCGCTCGCCCACGTCCCGGACTTACCGTGCTGGGCAAACTGAAAGGGGCTCTTCATGATGGGACCGACGCTGTCTGCGAAGAAGCCCGTCGTGTTGTCAAAGCCTTTCAGTTCTTGGCCATCGAGCTTTGCGAGCTGCGGCTTGTAGTCCCAGGTGTCGACCTGCGACTGGCCACCATTCATGAACAGCCAGATGACGCGCTTTGCCTTTGCGCCCTTCTTAGGCGTGATGACCTGATTGGCAGTGGCTTCATCCGCGAAGATTCCGGCGAGTGCCAGCGAGCCAAAGCCCGCACCAGCCGCCTGCAAAAAGTCTCTGCGCGTGGGAGTGCCGACAAAGTGGGGAATACGCTCAAATGCCATTTCAGGATTACCTCAGGGCGTGGTCGTCTGCATCATCGCAAAGCAAACCCGCGTCCTACACTGAGTCTACCAAAACACGGTCACACTCCCGCAACCGTAAAGCACTTCCATCTGCTAGGATGCCCTATGTTTCGCACGCTCCTGCTGACCGCCACTTGCCTTGCCTTGTTATCCTCACCGCTGCAAGCGAAGGATATTCATGTTTCTCCTTTTGGATATGACCGAAACGCCGGCACCCGCTCAAAGCCCATCCGCAGCCTCGACAGCGCACTCGCACGCACGGCTAACGTCCCAAATTCGACGATCTGGCTGGCATCCGGTAGGTATCAGCGCTCCAAAACGCTTGAAATCGGCATGCGACACAACAACCTCACGTTGCGGGCTGAGCCAAACGCCGATGTCCATATCACCGGCGCCGCACGCATCCCAGTTAATTCCTTCAAACCGATTCCCGCGGCAGGTGCGGATATACGCATTCAGAAAAGTGTCCTTCCACACCTTGTCGTCGCAGACCTCAAAGCACTCGGCATCAATGACTTCGGTACGCATCGGCAGTACGGACACTCCATCAGCGTCCCGACCGCACCGCTTGAGCTCTTCATCGATGCCAAACCGCTCACACTCGCCCGCTACCCGAATCGTGGAAATCTGTTGATCGGAAAGGTCATCGACCCCGGCTCCATCCCGCGCACGGGAGACTACTCTGAGCGCGGAGGGACATTCACCTATACCGATCCACGCCACGCTACTTGGGTCGGCGAGACCGATATATGGCTGCAAGGCACCTTCAATTACGGCTTTGCGGATGACTTTTTAAACATCAAAGAAATCGACTCATCCAAGAAAACGATCACGCTGCGCCAGCCGCATCTCTATGGCCTTGGCTCCGGCCAGCCGTATCAGCAGTATGTCGCACATAACATCCTCCAAGAGCTGGATGAACCCGGCGAGTGGTACATCGACCGCACCGCGGGAAAGCTTTATCTCTGGCCTGAGAAACCACTTTCGAAGTCATCAACGATTGAAGTCTCGACCCTTGATGCGCCTCTCGTCTGTATCGAAAACGCAGCAGGCGTGACCATCAAAGATATTACCTTTGAGGCATCCCGTGGCATCGGCGTCTACATGGAAGGCGGCCAGAATAACCGGATCGAGCACTGTACTATCCGGAATGTTGGAAACACGGGGATTTTCATGGGGCAGGGCGCCCGTCAGACATTTCCGCACACCACCGTGGATGATTACACGGGCGT
>CAIWTR010000492.1 GCA_903915615.1 uncultured Armatimonadota bacterium | reverse complement strand
TTTGATTCCAGAAGCGTGGTCGGGTAATGCACTCATGGACCCTGCGCGCAGGGCATTTTACGAATACGGTGCGTGTCTGGTTGAGCCATGGGATGGTCCCGCTGCCGTTGCCTTCACAGATGGCAAGCAAATTGGCGCCGTTCTCGACCGTAATGGATTGCGCCCTGCGCGCTACACCATCACCACCGATGGTCTTGTTGTCCTGGCGAGCGAAACCGGCGTCATCGAGTTTGACACCGATCGCATTCAGGAACGTGGCCGCCTACAACCAGGTAAGATCTTCCTCGTTGACACAGAGCTTGGGCGTATCCGAAGCGATGCTGAAGTAAAAGCCGAGATTTGTTCCCTGCATCCGTATGGTGCTTGGCTCGATGAGCACCGTGTAGAGCTTGGCGCGTTGCCAACCCCGGAAATGGGTCCGCAGGAGCCGCATGAGTCTCTGCGTGCTCATCAGCGTGCCTTTGGCTACACCAGCGAAGATGTCCGAATGCTCTTGACGCCGGTTGCGATGAATGGTGAGGAGCCGCTTGGTTCGATGGGAACCGATACGCCTCTGGCAGTGCTTTCACACCGTCCACAGTCGATGTTCTCCTACTTTAAGCAGCTCTTTGCGCAGGTCACCAATCCGCCAATTGACCCGATTCGTGAATCATTGGTGATGGACCTCGCGGATTACATCGGCACCGATGGCTCCTTCCTCGAGGATGTCCCTGAGAATGCACATCAGCTGAAGATCGAAAGCCCGATTCTCCTGAACACAGACCTTGAGAAACTACGTCGCTTCGATGATGTCCGCCTCAAGAACCTCCGTACGGTCACCTTGCCGGCAGTTTTTGATATCAACAAGCCTCATGGTGAGCTTGAGCGCGCTGTCGAGTGGCTGTGCCGTAAAGCGAGTGACCTCATCGAGGATGGCGTCAGCGTCATCGTTATCTCAGATCGTTCTGTTGATAAAGACCATGCACCAGTGCCATCTCTATTGTCTATTTCGGCCGTCCACCATCACCTCATCCGTGAAGGCACCCGAACAAAGGCAGCTCTGGTTCTAGAGTCCGGTGAAGCCCGCGAAGTCCATCATTTCGCTTGTCTCTTGGGCTACGGCGCAAGTGCAATCAACCCATACCTTGCCTTTGACACATTTGCCGACTTGATTCAGGAAGGCGATATCACGACGCTGACCGTGGACAAGGCCAACAACAACTTCATCAAGGGCATCAACAAGGGCCTGCTCAAGGTGATGTCCAAAATGGGCATTTCGACCATCCCGAGCTACCGTGGTGCACAGATTTTCGAGGCCGTTGGAATTGCATCCAGCGTGATCGAGAAGTACTTCTCCGGCACGCCAAGCCGTATTGAAGGCGTGACGCTGGATGACATCGAGCGTGAAGTCCGTAGCTTGCATGACAGCGCTTACCCGCAAGATGGCATCAATGGTGACTTTGAGCTCGATCCGGGTGGGCAGTATCAATGGCGTCGGTTTGGTGAGTCTCACTCCATCAACCCTGATTCGGTTGAAAGTCTTCAGAAGGCTGTCCGAAACGAGGACACCGCACAGGGTTACGCGACCTTCAAAGAGTTCAGCAAAGCCATTAATGAAGCTCCAGAGCGTGCGAGCACGATTCGAGGATTGCTGAGGTTTGTACCGGGGACTCCTGTCGCAATCGAGGAAGTCGAACCGGTTGCGAACATCGTGAAGCGATTTGCCACGGGTGCAATGAGTCTGGGCTCGATTTCCAGAGAGTCCCATGAAGGTCTCGCGATCGCGATGAACTTCCTCAAGGCAAAGTCGAACACCGGTGAAGGCGGCGAAGACCCTGAGCGCTTCACGGATAACCGGCGGTCATCGATTAAGCAGGTTGCAAGCGGCCGTTTTGGTGTGACCACGCACTACCTGGTGAACGCTGATGAGCTGCAAATCAAAATGGCGCAGGGTGCCAAGCCCGGTGAAGGTGGTCAGCTGCCTGGTTACAAGGTGGATGACTACATCGGACGGATTCGCCACACCACGCCGGGCGTGACGCTGGTTTCTCCGCCCCCGCACCACGACATTTACAGTATTGAAGACATCGCCCAGCTGATTTTTGATCTCAAGAATGTTAATCCGAGCGCCCGTATCAGTGTCAAGCTGGTGAGTGAAGTCGGTGTTGGAACCGTTGCGGCAGGCGTTGCAAAGGCACATGCTGACCACATTCTGATCTCCGGCTACGAGGGTGGAACAGGTGCAAGCCCACTTTCATCCATCAAGCATGCCGGTATTCCATGGGAGCTTGGCCTCGCGGAAACCCAGCAGGTTCTTGTCGCCAACCAGCTACGTGGGCGTGTTGTCCTGCAGGCGGATGGCCAAATGAAGACCGGCCGCGATGTCGTCGTCGCAGCGCTTCTTGGTGCTGAGGAATATGGCTTCTCGACGGCGCCTCTCGTTGCGCAAGGCTGCATCATGATGCGTGTTTGTCACCTTGGGACCTGCCCGGTGGGTATTGCCACGCAGGACCCAATTCTGCGTAAGAAGTTCGCGGGCAAGCCAGAGCACGTCATTAACTACTTCTTCTTTGTTGCTGAGGAAGTCCGCCAAATCATGGCCGAGCTCGGCTTCAGAACTGTGGATGAAATGATTGGGCGGTCAGACCGTCTGGAAGCATCAGATGCGGTTCGCCATTGGAAGAGCCGAGGAGTAGATCTTTCGCGCCTGCTTCTGCGGGTGGCGCCGAAGGGTGTTGCCACCCGATGCCTGGAAACACAGGACCATGGCCTTGAAGGCGCGCTGGACTACCACTTGATCATGCTGGCGAAGCCTGCGCTTGAGCATGGACGTCCGGTCGCGATGACAATCCCAATTCACAACCACAATCGCTCCTGTGGAACGATGCTGAGTGGTGAGGTTGCCAAGCGATTTGGTGTGGATGGCCTTTCAGATTCAACCATCAATATCAAATTCTATGGATCCGCAGGGCAGAGCTTTGGTGCGTTCCTCGCTCCGGGCATGACCCTTGAGCTGCACGGTGATGCCAACGACTATCTCGGCAAGGGGATGTCTGGTGGGCGGATTGTTGTTCGCCCGGAAGACAATGCCCGCTACAAAGCTTATGAGAATGTCATCGCTGGAAACACGTTGCTCTACGGAGCGACCAAGGGAGAGGCCTTCCTCTCCGGTGTTGTCGGTGAGAGATTTGCAGTCCGTAACTCCGGTGCAACAGCGGTTGTTGAGGGTGTTGGCGACCATGGCTGCGAGTATATGACGGGTGGAACCGTTGTTGTCCTCGGGACGACTGGCCGTAACTTTGGTGCTGGTATGAGCGGTGGGTATGCCTATGTCTGGGATGTGGATGGTCGCTTTGAACAGCGTCTGAACCCAAACTCAAACCTTGAGCTCACGTGGGGATTGCCTCTCGAAGATCTCGAGCTTATTCATAGCCTTGTTGTGCGCCATGTTGAGCTGACGGGTTCTGAGCGTGGCCGAATGATTCTTCAGAACTGGGAAGATGAGAAGCGACGCTTTGCAAAGGTTGTCAGCGAGGAATACAAAGCATTGCTAGCCAAGCGTGCGGAAATGGCTGTAAAAGCCTAACTCATCGTTTCCAGCTGAAATGTCTAGCCGCCCGGCTCCGCCGGGCGGCTTTTTCTTTTAGCGCAACGTCTCTTGCCATCTCCAGGAAAAGTGGGTTGTCTGTCCACCGATGATTTCATAACCATCTGCCAGCCTGGTTCGTTTATCCCCAATACGCACAGCGGTGATGCGTGTGTTTTCAGGAGGGCGAGGCAATACAACCTTTGCCGATGTGTTTCCGGGCAACGTCACCGAGAGGTTAGCTGTGGTATCGGTCTGCCTGAAGTGGACATCCACAGCTCCGCGAATCGTAGGAACGTTGGCCTTGAAAAACGAAAGCTCCGCTGGCTGTGGAGCGATCTGAAGCGTTTCTGCTCCAGGGGATGTTGGCCAGACGCCAACCAGCCAGCGCGGGATGAGATTGGCAGGTGCCGCGCCCCACGCATGGTTCCAATCCTGGTTTGGCTTATAGCGTGTATCCCATGCTTCAAGGGCGATGGTTGTTCCGACATCAAAGACCATATGCCCCCAAGACCGGTCAGAGCGACTCGTTAGGAGTGACAGGGCATCGCATGCCCTTCCGGCCCGGTAAAGGCCATCTATGAGGAACTGGGTCCCGTACACAGAGCAAGCCATCCCCCGCCCCGCGACGTATTCCGCAACCTTGCCCAGCCATTGGTCCGGAACCAGCCCAAATGCCAGAGGAAACATGTTTGCGTGCAGGCCAGCATGCTTGGTTCCGACACCATCCGTGTACCGCCCCAAGACCGGGTCAAAGCACTTTTCTTGAAATGTGCGATACACACGCTTGAACGTTTGACCAACCTCTGCAGCCTTGACATCGTAGCCGAGCGCTTCGTACATCGCGCCAAGATCGCGAAGTGCCGCCAGGTAGAACGCATTAATAACCGTGCTGATGGGCATCAGCTCAACATTGTCACGCTCCCCCTGCGGCCAGTCGACGATGTCCCTTATCGGCTCATTGCGAAAAATGGACTTTAGAACAGCCTTGCTTGGCACAGGGTTTACGGTGGAAATGAGGCCATCCGGGCCAGCCAAGGCTTGGAGACACTTGGCATCGATAGTATTGATGTGCTTTTCGACAGACGAGATATCTCCGGTATGGAGGTAGTCCTGCCACGCCATCAGGACACTGAAGAGAATCCACTCTGTCGGCCAGGTTGGCTCAAGCATGAGGAGTTCATGCGTATGCCGCGCCGTCGCGTAGGAGCGATCAACGCAGTAGTGCCCAAGCATATTGATGTAAGCATCCGCTTCGTACGGAAGCCTCTCACGGTCGCCATCCACGTAGACACCGCAAAAAGATGTCGCTTCCATCGTGTCCTTACAAAGCTGCCAAACACGGTTCAGGGTTTCATCCGATGATGTAAACGAAGCAGCATTTGCATTGAACGGAACCGTCACCACGGTGCGCTTAACAGTGACTTCATCGGGCAGTGCACCATCGACTTCGATGTACCTAAAAGGCATCACAGAGCCGATATCGGTCGGCATCCTGCGCGTGTCCTTGGCCGTTAGCCGCAGTGATGACTTGCCAGATTCGCCAAGCGTTACAGTCTCTTCATGAAAACGAACATTTCCACCGGGCGAGCGGTTGATCCGTCCATTGGTCAACAACTCCCCTAAGCGAATGGTCACCCTCGCGCCAACCGGTCCAGAAACAATGACATTTCCAAACATCGCCCTGCCAAAAT
>CAIWTR010000491.1 GCA_903915615.1 uncultured Armatimonadota bacterium | reverse complement strand
TGCCAATTTGGACCTTGGGTGATGGACCAGCCTCATACACCTGACTTCGATCCACATGCCCTTCGTGTCCTTGAATATGCGCGTGTCATTGACCATTTGGCAGAATATGCCAGCACCGAGCTTGGCCGTGAGCGATGTCTTGAGGTCGAACCGACCGTTATTCACGCTTTTGTCCGTGAGCTGCAACAAGAGACATCCGAGGCACGACGCCTCATCGATGATCATGGTCGCTTCCCGTTTGGAGGCATCCACGACATTCGTCGCGCAATCCAATCGGCCCATATTGGACAGCTTCTCCTGCCGCTTCAGCTCATCGAAGTCGCAAACACCATTGTTGGCTGCAATCGACTAAAGGCCTGGGTTCAGTCGAAAGCGGAGAAGGCGCCGCTGCTGGCTGAACGCGCGGATGCCATTGTCGATTCCCCGATGGTCACCGGTGCCGTCGATGGCTCTATCGGACGGGCGGGAGATATCCTCGACTCCGCAAGTCCAGCGCTTGCCGCAGTTCGAAGCCGCAAACGGATGCTGGTTAAGCGCATCGATGAAAAACTTTCATCCATCCTGTCAAGCTCATCAACCCGTACGATGCTGATGGACACACAGGTTGTGGAGCGGGATGGTCGTCGTTGTCTTAATGTAAAGGTTGAGCACAAACGCGTTTTTCAGGGACTTGTGCACGGACTCTCCGCAACGGGTCAGACGGCGTTCATCGAGCCGATCGCAGTCGTTGAGGCAAACAATGAGCTGCGCGAAGCGGAAGCAGTTGAGCAGCGCGAAATGGACAAGGTTCTCCAGCGGCTAACAGAGCTGGTGAAGAAGCGGGAAAGCGAACTTGAGTCCGCGATTCAGGTCGCCGGTGGCCTTGACCTTGCGTGTGCAAAAGGGGAATATGCCATCCACCTCGATGCCTGTGAGCCACTGCTAAACCACAAAGGCCGCATCGATATCCGCCAGGGCAGGCATCCACTGCTTGACCCCGAAAAGTGCGTTCCGGTAACCGTAAGACTTGGTGCGACGGCGCAGGCATTGTTGATCACGGGACCAAACACCGGCGGTAAAACCGTCACGCTGAAGACGCTGGGGCTCTTCACCCTTATGGCGCAGAGTGGCCTCCAGGTTCCCTGTCAGTCTGGCAGTGAGCTGGCGATGTTTGAGCAGGTTTTCGCCGATATTGGAGATGAGCAGTCCATCGCACAGAATCTTTCCACGTTCAGCGGCCACGTCGCGAACATCGTTAGGATTCTGAAGGTGTGTGGCCGGAGGGCATTAGTTCTCCTCGATGAGCTCGGCTCAGGAACGGATCCTGCCGAAGGAGCCGCGCTGGCAAAGTCCATTTTGACGGAGCTCCTTGCCCATAATGCCCGCATCGTGGCGACGACCCACTACGGCGAGTTGAAGGAGTTTGCGTATTCGCGGGATGGTGTTGAGAATGCCGCGGTTGAGTTCGATGTCGAAACCTTAAAGCCAACGTATCGCTTGCTTCAGGGCGTTCCGGGTTCATCCAATGCGTTTCACATTGCGCGTCGCCTTGGGATGCCTAACCGCGTGGTGGATGCCGCCGTGGCTAGTCTTGGGTCTGCGGGCGCGGATGCTGCCGAAGTCATGCTGCGCCTCGAGGCTGCGAAGAAAGCCGCTGAGGATGAGCAACGGGAGGCCGAGCGGTTACGCAAGGAGCTGTCTGATCTGCGCGCTAAGCATGCAAAGCGCCTCGAGGACCTTGAGCGGCTGCGTGCGGAAGCGAAAGAACGGGCATCTGAAGAAGCCAGACTCCTCATCCGGCAAAAAACGGAAAAGATGGACAACATCATTTCTGAGCTGCGCCGCATGGGCAAGGAAGGGCGAAAGACCCAGTCCGCTCGCAAGAAAATGAAGGAGACATCCGAGGAGCTCGTCGGCCAGATTGGGCACGAGAAGGAGCCTCCTCCGGTGGATGAAGCCGACATCCCAACCGCACTTGCTAAAGGCGACACAGTGCGCGTGACCAGCCTCGGTGGGGTTTCCGGTGTTGTCGTTGAAAACACAAGCGGTGCGGAGGCCATTGTTCAGGTTGGCGTGATGCGTGTGACGGTTCCGATGACGGGTTTACGGATTGTGGGTGTCTCGGCAGCGAAGCAAAAGCCAAAGCCCGTGGGGGTCAGCGTGCCCCTCCCAGATGCGCCGCCGCTGCCGCCGCCGGCTATTCGCAGCAAGGCAAAGGTTCGCGCGGCGCGGGATGCGGCAGCGAAAAGTGTCGAACCACAGCCTGAGAAAGTCAAGAAGACGCCTCGGCCTGGTGGGCTTGCCCCGCGTGCTGGGAGCCAGCTCTCAAGCGTGATGATTGAGAAGGCGAGCAGTTTCTCGCATGAGCTAATGCTTATTGGACTCCGTGTGGATGCCGCATTGCCGCGGCTCGATAAGTGGCTAGATGATGCTGTCCTCGCTGGCCTCGATGGCGGACGCGTTGTGCATGGCAAGGGCACGGGCGCGCTCAAGCGTGCGGTCTGGGAGCAGCTCAGCGGCGATCCACGCGTGGTGGCGTATCAGCTTTCCCACCCGGATGAAGGTGGTGCGGGCGTAACGGTGATTCGCTTTGCTTAGCGAAGAGACATTGGAAAGGCTGGTAGATGCGGCCATCAAAGCACGTCTCAATGCCTATGCCCCTTATTCAAACTATTGCGTTGGTGCGGCATTGCTGATGGCGGATGGTCGGATTGTGACTGGGTGTAATGTTGAAAATGCCAGCTATGGCCTTTCGATGTGTGCTGAGCGTAGTGCAGTCTTCGCAGCCGCGGGTGCGGGAAGCCGCACTGTTCATGCGTGTGTGGTCGTAACTGCCGATGGCGGGACGCCGTGCGGTGCCTGTCGGCAGGTGCTCTCTGAATTTCATGATGATGCCCATCCAATGCAGATAATCGCTGTTACACCGGATGGCACGACAGTGATGAATACTTGGCTTCGTGACCTCTTGCCAAATGGCTTTGGATTTGGGGGGCGGACATTCTAAGCGCTCCCAATACGGGAACGTGGCAGGAAACACCGGTGATGGAACCGAAAAGCCGTCTATATCCGTAGAGTCTTTAGTAAGACAGTGTTTGGAGGGTGCATCGATGTATCAGCAACAATGGGGATCTAACTACCAGTCCAATGCGCCGGCACGGCGCCAGGCGTTCATCTCCAGGGTTTATGGTCACCTCGCCGGTGGCTTTCTCGTGTTTGCCGTCATCGAAGGACTCCTCCTAAACTCGCCGATTGGTGATGCCATCCTTACGATGGTCTTTGGTTTTGGACAAATCGGCTGGCTGCTCCTGATGGGTATCTTTATGCTCATCAGTTGGATCGCCCGCTCAAAGCTGGCATCTTCGCCGGACCCAAGCAAGCAATATCTTGGCTATGGCCTCTACATCCTAATTGAAGCGGTGGTGTTTCTTCCATTACTGGCCATCGCCAACAGCGTCGCACCCGGCATCGTTCCGCAAGCGGCTACCATGACCGGCGCGCTCTTCCTTGGACTGACCGCCGTTGCCTTCGGCTCTAAGATGCGCTTCAACTTCCTTGGTCCGATTCTTGGTGTGGGTGGGCTTGTCCTGCTCGGCGTGATGGTTACCGGGATGATCTTTGGCTTCTCGCTGGGACTCTGGTTTAGCGCCATCATGATTGCCTTTGCGGGTGGTGCGATTCTTTATGACACTGACCGTGTAATGAATGAGTACAACGAACGTGACCATGTCGCTGCAGCGCTTGAGCTGTTTGCAAGCGTTGCATTACTCCTCTGGTACGTCATCCGAATCCTGCTCCAGCTCCGCGGAAGAGACTAAGCATCGGGTATCGGTGAGAGAACAGGTTATAATTGACCGGCTTGACAGGGGCTGACCCCGTGTCCGATGCCGGAAGGTAACCCGATGTCCATCCTCTTCGACGAAATTCACCAACAGCCAGCTGCCATCGAGCGGGCACTCACCGCAAATGCCGTGGGCGCACAGGCCCTGGTGGATGAAATCAAAAAACGGGACATCCGCTATGTCATCTTCGCCGCACGTGGAACATCGGATAACGCCGCCACCTACGCAAAGTACCTCTGGCAAATCACCGCAGGCCTCCCCTGTGGTCTGGCAGCGCCAAGCGTGCATACCCTCTATGGTGCAAATGTCGCATTCCGGGATGCCCTTGTCGTTGGGATTTCCCAAAGCGGTGCCGGTGAGGACATTAATGAAGTCATCACACAGGCAAAAGCCGCCGGTGCGCTGACGGCCGCCATCACAAACACACCAACATCCGCGCTTGCCGGAATCGCGGACCATGTCCTCT
>CAIWTR010000490.1 GCA_903915615.1 uncultured Armatimonadota bacterium | reverse complement strand
GCTACTACCGAGCCCGTAACTCGGGAGATGATGTTGTCATTTCGGATGCTTCTGAATCTGAACATGTCCTCCACTTCCTTCGCCAGCAAGGTTCCAAAACCAGCGGCTCAAAAAACAAATGTCTTTCAGATTATGTAAAGCCATCTGATGACTGGATTGGGATGCTCGCAGTCACTGCTGGACATGGATGTGCAGCACGCGTTGATGAATTCAAGGCGAATGGTGATGACTACAGTGCGATTTTGCTTGAATCCCTTGCCGATCGATTTGCAGAGGCTGCCGCAGAATATGTTCACCATGTGATGCGCGAGAACTTCGGGATTGAACCTGCCGACATGCCGCTGCAGCAAATGATTGCTGAGAACTATATCGGTGTCAGGCCAGCTCCCGGATACCCAGCATGTCCCGACCATATTGAAAAAGTAACACTTTTCAATGTCCTTGATCCTGACCGTGTTGCTGGAATCACGCTGACTGAGAGTCTGGCGATGGAACCTGCGGCATCTGTTTGCGCCATCGTGTTCCCGAATGCTGAAGCTAAGTACTTCAGTGTTGGAACATTGGCCAAAGATCAGGTACTTGACTATGCCGCGCGTACTGGACGACCTGTGGGGCAAGTTGAAAAGTCGCTGGATGCCTATCTTGGCTATGATGACTAACGGGGACCAATCGGCATGAATGGATGCGTAGTTGTAACCGGCTCTGCTCATGGCATAGGAACATCCATAGCCAAAGCGTTCTTATCCACTGGTGCACGCGTATTGCTGGCTGATGTCAATGAGCACCTGCTCACAGCGACGACATCGGAGCTAAAGGATGTTTACGGTGACCTAGTCTTTAGTGTTGCTGCTGATTTGTCATCCCCCGCGGGTGTCGAAAAGGTAGTTGCAGCTGCCAAGCAGCTTCCTGAGCGTGTGGTGTGCATCGTCAATAATGCGGCTGACCAGACTCCAGGAACAACTGAGACCACGAGCGTGGACATGTTTCAAAGGACTATGTTCATCAATGTGACTGCGCCATTTCTTCTTGTGCAAGGATTACTCGATGATCTGATCGCAACGAAGGGAACGGTAGTCAATGTTGGTAGTTTGGTTGGTAATCAACCGATACCGGGACGGGTCGCATATAACACATCTAAGGCTGCCATAGCAGGCCTGACACGCTCCTTGGCTGTCGATTTAGGACATACGGGTATCCGCGTAAATGCAGTGGCACCTGGGCACATCATGACCGATGGCGAAGAGTCGTGGAAGGCTGTTTATTCAGATTTCCAACAAAGTATCTTCCCGACCAGTTATGCTCTTGGCCGCGTTGGCCATGCAGAAGAAGTGGCTGCAGCCGTCGTATTTCTGGCATCCCCAGCCGCGCACTTCATCTCTGGAATTACACTTCCTATCGATGGTGGTATGTCCATTCTTTGCCCAGAAACAGCATCCTTCACAGCTGCTGCAGTTGCCCGTTCGTTGGATGGTTAAACGTGTTAGACTGCGGCGATTTCCATAGCTCGATAAGTCAATAGATATCTAAAATCTGCATATTGTGTTTGTACTTCGCCAGATGCTACTGAATTGAAGGTACCAAGGTTCCTTACGTGTGCCCGAGTTTTGCGGACAACACATTAAAATCGTATACTTATCTGCAACACGAGAAGTGTCATCAATGAGGATGTACAGACCCCGCATGTTGTATTCAAGTCTTATCTACCCCGCTTTCACTGCATCACCGGAAGGTATGTATTTAATATGATGGTTCGTGGATCCGAAACACCCCGAAGCCTCCAACTTCGCTATGCAGGACAGCTGGACCGTGAGATTGTTGAACGTGCGCAAAGGGGCGAAGACTTTGCTGCAGAGTATCTGTTATACAAATATAGGAATTTGGTAAAGACCAAAGTCAAGTCTTACTTTCTGATTGGTGCCGAGAAAGATGATTTATTGCAAGTTGGCATGATTGGTCTGTGGCAAGCGATCATCGACTTCAGGGCCGACAAGGCAATCTCATTTCCAGCGTTTGCCAAAGTCTGTATTCAGCGACATATCATTACGGCAATCAAAACAGCAACGCGACAAAAGCAACAGCCCCTCAATACCAGCTTGTCACTTGAGTGTCCAAGTGATGACCCTAGCGCGGACTGGAACCTCTCCGAAATCTTAACGAGTGAAAACGCACTGGACCCAGAGGACATGGTCCTTCGTTCGGAAGATACGAAAGAGTTACGTGATAATCTCACGCGCCTACTATCCGAATTTGAATGGCGCGTGCTTGCAGGCTACCAGCTGGGCAAGAGTTATCGTGAAATAGCGGATGAGCTTACGTGCAAGACAAAATCTGTTGACAATGCCCTTGCTCGTATCAAAAGAAAAGTGGGTACCCTCAACGTCGGAAATGCTGATTTAGGGGCTCTTCACCTGTAACAGATTAGAGATTTGCATTCTCAATAGTGTTATACTTTAGGCGTATGGGAGAACGTTTTGCAAATGTCTAATGATCTTTCATCTGTGTTCGCGATGGCGCTTGAACACAAGATTAATGGTCGCTATTCGGAAGCTGAAGTTGGCTTCAAGACCGTCATAGAATCTGCACCGTCCCATGCAGAAGCGCATCATGAGCTGGGACTTGTCTATAGTTTCCAGGTCCTCATCGATGAGTCCCTTCTTGAACTAGAGACAGCAGTCCGTTTGGACCCTCAAAGCATCACATATCAGCTTTCGTTAGCCAAGACACTTACGATGTTTGGTGAATTCGACAGAGCTAAGTCTCTCTTTGCTCAGATACTTGATGTGGATCCCTTTAACGATGAGGCATCCAAAAACATGGACTATCTTCGCAGTGTTTAGGGCTTTGACCACCTTGTTTCGGCAGCGTTATCTTATGGTGACGCTGTTTTTGTTTGTCATTACCAGTAAGTATTTCTTCATGCTTATGAGTGGACAGACATTCATTCCAACTTGGGTTTACGGACATCTAACGCCTTGGCAAACAGAAATCAAGGCTCCATGGAATGTTTTAGCCGCGGATGGAATCTTTGAGTTTCTGCCTTGGCGAAAGGTCGTGATGGAAGCGGTAGCAAACGGACTTTTGCCTATCGTAAATCCGTATGCTGCATCCACGCTCGGTGGACAGCCTCTTCTCGCAAATGGACAAAGCGGATTTTTCTATCCCCTCCATTGGGCATTTTGGATTCTCCCATCATCGTATGCCCCAACCACCCTGATGGTGTCGATAGCCATTCATATGGGAATCCTTGCGCTTGGCACGTATCAGTTGGCGAGGCGACTAAGCGCAAGTCACGTAGGTGCCGCAATCGCCGCGATTGGTTTTTCACAGTCTGCAACGCTGGTCACATGGCTGCCACTTGCAACCCATCTGACCGTCCTTGCTTGGCTACCGTGGATGTGGCTGGCAGCACTCAATAAATCCTATAAGCACTTGCTAGTTTTGACGATGATGTCATTACTTGCTGGTCACCTTCAGCTTGCCATGTACTCGCTTCTGACGACTGGGATTTTAATCGTTTCAACGAAGAAACCATTGTTGCATTCTGGCAAACTACTCACGGCACTTATTCTTGGTCTATGCCTTTCAGCGTGCCAGCTGATGCCATCAATTGAACTTGGGCAACAGTCTCACCGCGGAGGAGTGGCCGCGTCTCCAGCTGGCTATGCTGCGTATATCAGTAATGCAATGCCTCTGAGTCACTTGATCACATGGCTCTCTCCTAACCACTTTGGTAACCCCAACGCAAATGGTGGGACGAGTTGGCTGCTAACCAATAGTGGTGTTCCAAACAATTATGCCGAATGGGCGCTCTACACAGGTGTCTTGATTCCCATACTGTTCTTCGCTGGAATGTTTACCTTTAAGTCCCTTCATCGAGACCACAAAGTAATTGCATTTATAGGGGTAATTGCGCTTGCTATTGCGCTTGGAAGCCCACTGTGTGCCGCTATGTACTATGGCATCCCGGGTTTTGCGGCTACAGGCAATCCGGCACGAGTGCTACCTGTTCTATCCTTAGCGATATGTTTACTAGCCGCGATCGCAGTAAGCCGAGTTCGGCTGCGTCATCTGGCTTTTGGTTCGGTTGTTCTCCTAGTCATTACTGGCAGCTGCATGGCACTTGCGGATCAAACCATTCAGAAACTGTCATTACCTAGAGATGTAACCAGCGCAATATCAGCGTATGCAATCCTGAATCAAATGCCAATGATTGGATTGTCACTCGTGTTATGCGTCGTTTGTATACGCCTCAAGAGCCGCTATCCGATTGCAATGTGGGTCCTTCCAGCATTACTACTTGCAGATCTCTGGACTTGGTCAGCAAGTTACCATCCAACCGGGCGTGTGGCTGATGCCATAAAGACGACACCTGGAATCGATTACCTAAAACTTAATGCAGCAAAATCCCCAATCGCATGTCTCATTGGGAACTGGTCGATAAGCTCTACATCTCCTAAAGGAGCAACACTGCCACCCAATCTCCTTACATTGCATCAGCTTCATGACATCGCAACCTATGACAGCCTGATTCTCCGCAAGGACAAGGAGAAACTAGAGAGTCTCGCTGGTACAAGCCTGATGCCGCCAGAGAATGGCAACTTGATGCGAGTTCCTACAATCGATGCGGCCGCATCACTTGGTGCCGAATGGTTAGTTCTTCCACCGTCGACAGACGTCCCAACAGGTTGGGAGCTGGCTTATACAGGAAGTGACATGACGATTCTACGTAGTAGCAGCACCCCTACATCGATTAGTATGGAACCACGCTCCCTCGTAACATCTACGTTGCGACTTGGGTTGTTTCTTACAATATTGCTAACAGCGGTTCTTATCACTACGATTTCGTCACGTTCTAAAACCAAGTTGCTAAGCGTATAGATTCACCAAGCTCCTAGATGTCCTGACCACACATGAATCTGAGTCCTCTTGGTTGCGGTCATGAATGTACGTATCGTTGTAACTGATATGTGTTCAGCCTAATGGAATACGTGGCCTTTGACTTGTCGTGGATTGATATTAAACGCCTCTTGAAGATGCCAAACCTCGGTTATCTTGAATGGATCAGAACGGCAACATCATTTAGCGATGTGAGCAAGGCATGCACGGTAAAGCATGGCAATATTGACCGGGACCTAAGCGCCCACATCCCCAATATAACAGCCCCAAAGAACGAACTTACGACCTCGATGGTAGGTTTTCCTAAATGCATGATGGTAAACAATACGGCTTGCACGAGCACCGCAACGACGGAACCACTCATCCGTTGAACGGACATCAGGAGAAAACCGCGGAAAAACCACTCCCATGCAAACATATATGTGATCAGGATTATTTGATGCCTGATAAATCCAAAGTAACTAATCTCGACTGGGACATCGGTGATGGCACCACTCTGGCGCATCACTTGTAGATAATATGCCTGAAATTCAGGAGCTTTCGCGGTCACGAGGACAACGGGAAAAAACAGCAATCCGATGACGCCTGCCGTGATTATGTGTTTCCAGCTACATGAACGTAATCCGTAATCTGACGTGTTGAGTCCGCATACTGTAATCACAATGAGTGGGATTACAAGCAGCGCCACGTCGTTGATCAGATAGTACTCAGTGAAGGACATCGGCTGGCTGGATCTAAAGCTGCTCCATCCACCATTCAAGTAAAGCAGAGAAACACCGAGACTGATGCCCAT
>CAIWTR010000489.1 GCA_903915615.1 uncultured Armatimonadota bacterium | reverse complement strand
CGTCCACCCTGTGGAGGAACGTTCGCAACGGTACCTTCTAGAATCTTTAGGAGGGCCTGCTGGACGCCTTCCCCACTGACATCACGTGTGATGCTGGGACCATCTTGCTTTCGACAGATCTTGTCAATTTCATCGATGAAGATAATGCCATTTTCTGCGAGAGCGATCGCTTCATCCTGAGAGGATGCCATCGCTTCAGCAGCAGAAATCAAGCGTAGCAGAATATTCTCAACATCTTCACCAACATAGCCAGCTTCGGTCAGAGCAGTAGCATCGGCGATAGCGAAAGGAACCCCGATGGTCCGTGCGAGTGTCTGAGCGAGAAGAGTCTTGCCGGATCCACTTGGTCCCATCAAAAGGATGTTGGACTTTTGGATCTCGACATCGGATGCCGGTGCATCGATTCTTTTATAGTGGTTGTAAACGGCGATTGAAAGCGCACGCTTAGCAGCATCCTGGCCTATCACGTACTGATCGAGGATAGCGTGAAGCTCTCTTGGCTTTAGGGTCTTTGACGAGACGAGTGGCTCAACAGACTTCGAGTCGGATTTGAGGATTTCAAGACAAAGGCTTACGCAGTCGGTACATATACCGCCGTATATTCCCAAAACAAGTTTCCGAACGACATCCCGATGTTTACCGCAAAGTACACACCTATCGTCGTTCGATTCCCAATCTTTCCGCTGTGCCATGAAACAACCTATTTCCTGAGCGACGTTGCCCGGAAAGGCCACATCACATCAACGTACTAGCACCTGGTCTACCAAACCGTATGCGGTCGCTTCTTCCGCGGACATGAAGTAATCACGATCCATGTCTTTTACGATTCGTTCAAGCTCTTGCCCTGTTTGTCTTTGCAAGATTCCTGCCAAAAGGTCTTGGTACTTCAACATTTCCTTGTATTGAATACCGATATCTGAGGCGGTACCTTGGGTACCTCCACTGACCTGGTGAATCATTATTCTGGAGTGTGGGAGTGCGTAGCGCTTGCCCTTGGCACCACCTGTAAGGAGGATTGCTCCCATGGATGCGGCTTGTCCTACGCAGATGGTAGCGACATCGCACTGCACGAGGTTCATCGTGTCAAAGATCGCAAGTCCGGCGCTTACAGAACCACCCGGTGAGTTGATGTACAGCTCGATGTCACGATTGCGGTCTTCCCGTTCGAGAAACAAAAGCTGTGCAATCACAATGTTTGCGACGGTATCGTCGATTGCGTCGCCAAGAAAAATAATGCGATCCCGGAGTAATCTTGAGTAGATGTCAAAGAACCGTTCACCACGGGCAGATTGTTCAACAACACTTGGGATTATCGGCATCGCATTATTTCTCCGTCATTCGTCAGGACTAACTAACCTTCAGCTTCAGCATCAGCCTTCTTGGTGCGCTTACGTGGCGCAGGCTTAGCATCAGTCCCTTCGGTCTCAGCTACAACAGCATCTTCCGTAGCTTCCTTGGCCTTGGCGGTTTTACGCTTTGGCTTCGCAGGGGCTTCGTCAGCAGCTGCATCGACAGCAACAGGCTCAACGGATGTAAGAGCTTCGTTTGCTGCACGCATTTCATCAGCAGTGTAGGAGTTTTCAGAAACGACTGCTTCAGACCGTAGGAATGCCAGAATCTTCTGCGTCATTGCCTGATCACGGTACTGATTCAGCGTGTTGTTCTGTTCTGCGTACTTGCGTACAGCACCGGCACTAACCTTGGCTGCCACAGCACGGGCTTCGATCTGAACATCGACATCCGCGTCATCGACCGTAATCGACTCTTCACGAGCAATCTGTGCCAGCGTCAAGCTGTTGGAGATTCGGACACGTGCCCCGGAGGACATCTCTTCCAAGATCTGCTCAACCGACTTACCAGTAGCGGACAGATATTGCTCAACCGTGACGTTCTGCTCACGAAGTCGCTCTTCAAGCTGGCGTGCTTCCGCTTCGACTTCTGCACGCAGCAGGATGTCAGGGAAGTTTACGGTTGCATTTGCAACAGCAGCCTGGACAAGCTTGACATCCAATTCGTTGCTGGACATCTCATCCGATGATGCATTCAACCCCTCGCGAATCGCAACAAGGAGCTCATCAACCGTCTTGGCTGTAGGATGCGCCTTTGCAGCAAACTCGTCATTCAACTCAGGAAGATTCTTTTGTCGAACTTCCGTAACAGTGATGCCGAATGTTGCCTTCTTGCCTTGAAGAGTTTCATCTGGGAAGTCAGTTGGATAGATTGCTTCAATCGTCTTGACATCGCCTGCGGTCAGTCCGACCAGGCCGTTGTCGAGATCAGGGATATTCCGTCCGATTTCAATCACAGTAGCCTTTGGCTCTGCGAGCTCGGGAAGATCCTTGCCTTCAACTGTTGCTGTGAGGTCCACCAAGACCATGTCACCCGTTTGCGAGATTGCGCCATCGACAACCTCAAACTGAGAATGACGAGCCCGGAGCTGTTCGACCTGCTCAGTGACATCTGCGTCAGTGATAATCAGGTTTCGTTTCTCAACTTCAAGGCCCTTGTATTGGCCGAGTTCAACATTGGGAGCCAATGGAACAGTAGCCTTGAAGACCAAGTTTCCACCCTCTGGATATTCGACAAACTCGAATTCAGGGTCGTGGAAAGGAACTACGCCTTCCTGCTCAAGTGCAGCCTTGTAGATGTCCGGAACGGACATTTCAACTGCACGCTGACGGACTGCACCCGGATCAACATACTTGAGAGCCATTTGCGCAGGTACCTTGCCGCGGCGGAAGCCAGGCAACTGTACTTTGGCAATGGCCTGTTGCTCAGCCTTTTTGCGAGAACCCTCGAGATGCTCTTCACCAACGGTGATCGTCAGTTGAACCTTACATGGGTCAATCTGTTCATTTACAACCTGCATCGCAAACCTTCTCCTTGCCCCACCATAGTGACCAGTAACAAAATAAAAGGTACCGGACGCATAAAGCACCAGTACCCGCTAAGCCACCCAAATATGGGGGAAGCGGGAGACGAGATTCGAACTCGCGACATCTACCTTGGCAAGGTAGCGCTCTACCACTGAGCTACTCCCGCATGACCTTTGCGTGATGATGGGCGAGAGGGGAGTTGAACCCCTACGCCTTGCGGCACTGGCTCCTAAGACCAGCGTGTCTGCCATTTCACCACTCGCCCTTATCGAGCTTGTCAACGACCGATAAGATACCATTCACACAAAGCGTTGTCAAGTCAACCTTGCTCTGTAGCCTCTATTCTTAGAGGTTCAGAACCCTCACTTGACTCTTCGATCGCATTGTCCTCGACTTTGCGGAACACAACAACTGCTGTCTCCCCTTCGCCATCCAGTACGGCTTCAATAGTATCACCTGATGTGAATCTTCCAAGCAATACTTCATCGGATAATGGATCTTCGACCAAACGTTGCACAGCTCTTCGCAGCGGACGAGCACCATATTGAGGGTCAAAGCCAACCAGAGCAAGCCTATCAATGACGGCATCCTGTACAAGCAGCGTCATCCCCTGCTGTACGACCTGCTTACGAACCGATGAAAGCATCAGGTCAACAATCAAACGGATTTCCTTCGCGGTCAACGATTGGAAAACGATGATGTCATCCAAGCGGTTTATAAACTCCGGTCGGAACACCCTCTTGATGTCTTCCTGAATCCGCTCTTTCATCGCAGAGTGCTCTGCCGCTGTAACACCTTGCAGGACATCCTTACGGAGGCCAATGGATGGCTCTCTGTTGATGTGCTGGCTACCGATGTTACTGGTCATGATCAGAACACAGTGCCGGAAATCAACGACCCGTCCCTGAGAATCCGTCAAGCGACCATCTTCCATCACTTGCAGGAGCAAGTTGAAGACCTCCGGGTGCGCTTTTTCGACCTCATCGAGCAAAATCACTGAATATGGATTTCGCCGGATCACCTCTGTGAGCTGACCGCCATCTTCAAAGCCAACATAGCCTGGAGGCGCACCAACGAGACGTGAAACAGCAAACCGCTCCATGTACTCGCTCATATCGATGCGAACGAGCGCATCCTCTTTTTCGAACAGGAATGCAGCGAGTGCCTTGGCAAGCTCTGTTTTACCGGTCCCAGTCGGTCCGACAAAGAGGAACGACCCCATCGGGCGCCGAGGATCCTTCATGCCACTTCTCGCACGTCGCACAGCCTTGCTGACAGCAATGATTGCTTCATCTTGACTGATGACACGTTTATGAAGGGCCGACTCCATTTGGAGCAGTTTTTGCGTTTCTGTCTCAACGAGGCGGGAAACAGGAATGCCAGTCCAGCTCGTCACGATTTGCGCAATTTCATCCTCACCAACGATGAGCGGAATGGATGCACGCTTCTCTTCCCATTGCGCCTGCAACTCAGCAATCCGGGTTGTTAGGAAACCCTTCTGCTCTTCAAGAAACGTTGCCCGGTCAAAGTCACTCTGCTCGGCAACAACGACAAGCTGGCGCTCGATGTCAGCAAGCTCATGACGAGCATCCCGTAGCGGCTGTGGAGCCGTCGCAGCACGCAAGCGTACACGCGATGATGCTTCATCAATAAGGTCAATGGCCTTATCTGGGAGGAACCGGTCCGTGATGTAGCGGTCTGACAAGCGGGATGCCGCTTCCAAGGCGTGATCCGTAATCTCAACCTTGTGGTGGCTTTCGTATCGGGAGCGCAACCCCTTTAAGATTTCCACGGCTTCTTCGACGGATGGCTGCTCAATCTTGACCATCTGGAAGCGACGAGCAAGAGCAGCATCCCGTTCGATGTACTTGCGGTACTCATCCCGTGTCGTGGCACCAATGCACTGCAGCTCGCCACGCGACAAAGCTGGCTTCATGATATTCGATGCATCGATTGCACCTTCCGCAGCTCCAGCACCGACCAGAGTATGGAGTTCATCGATGAACAACACAATCTGACCATCCGAGCGGCGCACTTCTTCCATCACCCGCTTCATTCGCTCTTCGAATTCACCGCGATACTTGGTACCCGCAACCAGCCCAGGCATGTCGAGAGCAACAATACGCTTATCGGCGAGGATTTCAGGCACATCGCCTTCAATAATCCGCATCGCCAAGCCTTCTGCAATCGCTGTCTTACCAACTCCTGGCTCACCAACGAGAACCGGATTGTTCTTGGTTCTGCGGGAAAGAATCTGTACAACACGCTCAATTTCCGCACTCCGGCCGACAACTGGATCGAGTTTGTCTTCCTTGGCCATCACGGTGTAATCGCGTCCGTATTCATCCAGTGCCGGCGTACGACTATTAGAGCGACTCGGTGCCGCAGTACTCGCACCAGTTCGGGCTCCAGCCGTAGCTGGCTCCTGATCTTGCAGGCGCCGGACTTCACGACGAGTCCGATCTAGGTCAACCCCAAATTTCGCCAAAACACGCCCGGCAAGTCCATCGTTTTCACGAATAAGACCTAACAGGAGATGCTCTGTTCCAATGTAGTTGTTGTTGAGCTGGCGTGCTTCATCGTAAGCGAGGTCGATAACACGCTTGGCACGCGGCGTGAGCTGCATGTCAGGTCCGGTACGACCATCCCCTTTAGTCACTTGCCGCTCGATCTCCGTACGGACCCGGCTAGCAGACACACCTAGCGTCTCGAGGATTCGAGCAGCCACGCTGTCACTCTCCCGCACCAGTCCCAGTAGCAGATGCTCGGTCGAGACATAATTCTCACCAAGCCTGCCAGCTTCTTCCTGGGCGAAAAACACGACACGACGAGCACGTTCAGTAAATCGTTGCCACACGTTGGCGCAACCTCCGGATGTATAATTGTATCGCGTCAGGGACCGTAACTGTGACATGTAAGCCGTCTTGGATGTTTACCGATGTCGTCCATCCCTTAGGCTTACATCATGGTGTCCTTAAGGAAACCACGAACCACCTGCATTTGTACCAAGCCATCGTGCTGACGCGACTTAAACCCTGCGACTAAGACTCTCAATGCTAATGCGGTGTCAAACCGAACGTTATAACCAAGCCGAGCGGCCAATAATGCGGCACTAACGGCGTGGACAAAATCATCCCGGGTGATGAATGGCTGTTCAAAGAGATTCATCCACTTCAGATAGTTGATCGTCTTGTTTCGATGTTCACGTAAAAGCTCTGAAATAGCATCACGCTCCGCCTCATCGACCAGAGAGATAACGCGGGTTAGTTTTGCAACCAGTTCATCAGCCGTTCGGCCATACGATGTGCGGTTGCTAAGCTGAACCATCCCTGCCGTGACATCACTTGCTTCACCCAAAATTCCACGAACACTCATGTCAAGGGAAACCAGCAGAGGTTCGACGACAGACCACTTACCAGTCAACACGAGACCAGGTAAGTGCATCCAAACACTAACTCTCATGGCAAGTCCGGCATTCGCCATACTCGCCGTCAAGAAACCAAACCGGTTTTTGTCAAAGGCAAATGGGAAATCCGTCGCCAGCGTTCGCTCCAGCGCAAATGTCGAAGCAACGGTCTCCTGTAGCTCCAACCCAAGAGCGACCGTGCTTATTCGGAAGTGGTCTTCATCACCGATGACAACAACCTGGCCGGATTGCGGGATACCAAACACGGCAACACTCTCGTGGATGGAATCGGCTGTAACCAGAAAGTCATCCGGACAGATCGGCAGACCTCTCCCATTCGAGCATTCGATAAACTGATGATTTGACAGGACCCGCAAAACAGATGCACGCAGAAACAAGTACTGTTCAAGCGACATCCGGCCTGGAAACGCGAGACCAGAGATATTTCTGGCCATCCGAACACGCGTCGACAACACTGACGGCCGGATGCCCCCAATATCCGTCACAGCGCCTTCGTACCAGAATGGGTGGTTGTACATCAGGGTTACTTGGTGATTGTGATGAGAGTCACCTCAGGTCGACAGAGCAACCGCGGTGCAAGCCAGCGCATGTGAGGGACAAATGCGAGTCCCAGCCCGCGGGATATGTAGAGGAAGGCACTTATGTCACCCTTGACGTTCAGTATTGCTGACAGCTCAGGTGGCGTGAAAAGCCCCATCGCGATCCTTCGCGAAAGCGGATTCTGCGTCCGAATCGCACCAAGCCAGGGTATCCGAACCTGCCCTCCATGTGTATGGCCACTCAACACCAGAGCTGGTTTATAGGTCAGGGATGCCCGAATCACTTGCGGTGAATGTGTGATCAATAACGAAGGACAGTCATGATCAACATCGGAAAAGGCAAGATCAAGGTCATGAAACCCGTAGTAAGGGTCATCTGTGCCAACAACATTGATTTCACAATCGGCAACCTTGCATTTCATATTTGCATTATCAAGCATCACGACCCCAAGCTCGCTAAGCTGATGTAAATAAGCCCTTCGGGCATCTGGATATAACTTGTGCTCTGCGTTACCACAGACTCCGTACATCGGTGTGTCTGGATATCGATCACGTACCAGCGAGACAAATCGCAGCGATGTCGCTATCCCAGCTTTGCTGCCAAGAAAGTCTCCGCCAAAGACAATTATGTCTACTGGACTTGTGGGCAAACAGCCCACGAAAGCAGCTTCACGCTTCCCCCACTGATGGTGATGCATATCTGTCAGAAAGAGTATGCGAAATCCCGAAGGAAATGTTGCCACAGGAATATCAACCTGAACCAGCTCACATTGAAGAGGCTCAATCAGGAGTACATAGAATGAGAGACACGCCGCGAGGATAAGGAGGACAATGCCAGGACCGAGAGTCACAGATTCTTATACCCGTTTGGTTGCTTTGTGATTCCAACGAATTGCAATCGTGTCTACAATCATCCTGATTGCATGACGAAAATACGATGCGGCACTTCCAAAGGCAGCAGCACCTGGCTGATGGGCCCACTCGACACCGACTTCACTAATTTTATAGCCGAGCGCCTTTGCAACAACTAAGCATTCGACATCGAAGGCAAAACCATTGATGACGCAGCGTGTGAAGCTCTCTTTCGCCGAACCAGATTTCCACAGCTTAAACCCACACTGCGTATCTTTAAATGGCAATCCAGACACTGACCTAACGATGAAGTTGAATAATCTTCCGGCAAGTTCACGAAGAAGCGGCTGTCGTACAGAGAGTGTCGATGTCTGGAGCGGCCGGCTCCCAAACGCGATGTCCGCACCCGCTGTGATCGATTCCTTTAGAAGATCAAACTCAGAAAGTGGCGTCGCCAAGTCGGCATCCATCATGAGAATGAGGTCACCGGCAGCCAACAGCATCCCGTGACGAACAGCGCCCCCCTTCCCTTGGTTGTAAGGGAGAACACTAAAGGTGATGGTTGGAAAGTTATCTGCGATAGCCGATGTACCATCGGTGCTACCATCATCAACCACAATCACCTCGAATTGCTCTGGGCGAGTCGCGATCCAAGATGTGAGGGCGATCAGCGTTCTGGGAAGGCGGTTAGCTTCATTGAATGCGGGGATGACAATTGTAACGTCCAACGCGCCGGATTCTATCATGCGGTAGCATCACATCGATGTTTGATGAACCCGGCCTTCGCTACGCTCATCAGGCGATGCGAACTACCTTTGAATTTTTCTTTCCTGGACCCGATCCGAGTAGGTATCGAGGAATTGCCGAGGACTGTGCCAATGAGGTTGCAGAAATCGAGCTCGCAATCAGCCCTTACCAGGAAGGTTCCGATGTTCAGCGTCTCAATATAGCCGCCGGTAGTGGTGAGTGGGTTCGCATCGGATGGCCAACACTGACATTGCTCAGAATGTGCCATTCGTTGTATGTAGAGACACGAGGCACATTCACTCCCTTTGATGGATTGCGAACGATGCGGTTGTCTGGCAAGGTTCTTGACCCGATAACTAATCATCTAATCGAAGAAGCATCTCTCAGAGTGAATGGTAATGAGCAGCCGATAGAGTTCCATCCAGATGGACCGATGGCCCGGTTGGCAGCATCCACATTGATTGACTTAGGTGCTATCGGCAAAGGGTGGGCCCTCGATAAGTGTGCTGAAATGGCATTCGAAGTTGGGATCGACCGGGCATTTTTCCATGCAGGCGGTTCATCCATGATTGCTATCGGTGAGCACTGGCCGGTTAGCATCCCGGGTTTATTAGAGGATGTAAGCCTATCGAACACATCGCTGAGTGTGAGCCGACGTATCAACCAGGATGCTGGAGGCGTTCACATCGTTACCAGGGAGCAATCAGACGATTCAGCTGATGTTGTCGCACGGGTAATTGGCCCTAGCTGTACGATGACGGATGCACTGTCGACGGCAGCGATATGCGGGATTATGGGCAATTGGACGCATTTCGAAGGATATGAGGCGCGGGCAATCGTCCTCGATAATCCATAACTCATGGGACGAAGACACAACGATAATCCATTGGCGGCTTAAGCGGAAATCTCGCACATCGAAAACCTGAATGAAATGTCTGTTCCAAAACGAATGTCAGGCAAAAAAATACGGCCTGCGGTAAACCGCAAGCCGACCTGATTCAGGTGGTAGTTAGGAGACACCGTTATTGTTGGTACACTACGCCTACATCTTTACTAATTACAACCAATGAACCTATCAACTACAGCAACAAGCATTTTAGTCATCTGGTACATTGCTGGCTCGCTGATCAGCATTTCGATAATCGCAGCGATGACCTTAGCCCTTATCAAGTTATCCAAGCG
>CAIWTR010000488.1 GCA_903915615.1 uncultured Armatimonadota bacterium | reverse complement strand
GCCATCCACTGGAACGCTCACAATCGATGGAAAATCTGTTCCTCTTGGAAAAGGCCCACATGTCTGCATCGGTGCCGGCGTTGGCCTCCTAACCGAGGACCGCAAGAAGACAGGCCTCGCGCTCGCGCTTCCAATTCGGCATAACACAACGCTTGCAGGGCTGGACAAGGTTGCTCCGGGTCCTTGGCTGCTGCACGGTCCAGACAAAGCGGCGACACAAACGCAGGTTTCAGCGCTCGCGGTAAAGACGCCATCCACTGAAAATGCGGTGGGCAACCTCTCAGGTGGCAATCAACAAAAGGTCGTCCTAGGGCGCTGGCTCCACGCGGAGAGCACTGTGCTGCTGTTCGATGAACCGACGCGCGGTGTGGATGTCGGCAGCAAGGTTGAGATTTACGAGCGGATGAACGATGTGACGCGTAAGGGCTCTGTCGTTGTTCTGGTCAGCTCCGAAATTCCTGAGCTTCTCGGGATGAGCGACCGCATCGCCATTTTGTTCCACGGAAAGCTTGTCACGGTGATTAACCGCGCGGATACGTCCCCTGAGCGTGTCCTCCACTGGATGATGACCGGGCGCGATATCGCCCCTACCGAAACGGCAGACCAGCCACACCAGGAAGCCAACTCATGACACTCGCAAAACGCCTCCTCCCAGCCGTCTCCCTGATACTGCTGTTCCTCTTCTTCGCATCCCAGTCGGCTCCCTTCCGGAGCATGGATAACATCACCAACATCGTCGGGCAAAACGCTTGGCTGCTGATTGCATCCATGGGGATGACGATTGTGATCCTCGGGGGCGGTATCGACCTCTCCGTCGGCTCTGTGATGGCATTTTGCGGCGTGGTCAGCGTCCATTTAATGGTCAACATGAAGGTCCCGGTGCCCATCGCTATGCTCGCCGGCATCGCGGCAGGCGGCGTGGCGGGTGCGATCAATGGAATCCTAGTCACAAAGCTACGGATTCCGGCATTTATTGCCACCCTTGGAATGCTGCTCATCGCCCGCGGGGCTGCCCTTTCCTTGTCGAAAGGTGTCACTGTAGATGGCGCGCCTGAGGCATTTATGCAGTTTGCCGGCGGCAAGCTCTTGAACATCCCGACGCCACTTATCATGACTGTCGCGATTGCAGGCCTTGTAGCGCTTGCGATGCACTTTACGAAGTTTGGTCGCTACGTGCAGGCAATTGGCTCAAATGCGGAAGCCGCCCGTGTCAGCGGTGTGCCAGTGCATAAGACTTTGCTCTGGACGTACATCCTAGGTGGAATCTTCGCTGGCTTCGCTGGGCTTGTTGAAGCCGCGCGCCAGGGTTCTGGAAACCCAACGAGTGCGGAAGGTTATGAGCTGGATGTTGTCACAGCGGTGGTCGTGGGTGGCGCAAGCCTCTCTGGTGGCGAAGGGCGTGTCAGCGGCACGATTCTTGGCGTTCTGCTTGTCGCCTTCCTCCGCAATGGCCTCAACCTGATCGGTGTCGAGCCGTTTTTGCAGAAAGCCTACATTGGCGCACTTATTCTCGCGGCCGTTGCGTTCGACCAGTGGGCCCGCCGCAAGTCCGCAGCCTAGGAAACACAAATGTCCGAACAAGCGATCCAGCCCGGTCTTTCGATGCAGTTGCCTGAGCTCCTCCGTGACTTCAGTGGCAAACCGGTTGAGACTGCTGGGCAGTGGAAGCGCTTCCGCAAGGACATCCTCAAGCGGGTTCAGGATGAGATGTACGGGCCTCTCCCTGCGACGCCACCTGGCATGGCATTCGAAGTCACAAGCGAATTCAAGGATGCCCTCGGCGGCGCGGCAACCTGCCGGATTGTACGGATTCACTTTGATGACGCGGATGCACCCAGCATCCAACTTATGCTGTTCACACCGAACAAGCGCCGCGGGAAAGTCCCATGCTTCCTGACGCTGGGGTTTTGCGGTAACGACTCGCTGACCGATGATGTGCGCATTCCTGAGCGTACTGGCTGGAACTTTGGTAGCTGTAAAGGCCGTGGCTCGCTTGCAGCTGGGTGGCAGCTTGAGCGGACGATTGCGCGCGGCTACGCGGTTGCACACATTTGCTACGCCGACATCGATGAAGACCGAGTCGACCACGAAGGCGGCATTCGAGCTTGGGAAGATCGCAGCGCCGGGAAGCCTAAACAGACCATCAACCGTGGCTCCGTCGCCGCATGGGCCTGGGGGTGTCCACCGGGCGGTTGACTATCTGGTCACCGATGCAAAAGTCAATGGAAAGCGCATCGCGATTATGGGACATTCCCGAAATGGCAAGGCTGCGCTGCTTGCGGGAGCCACCGATGAGCGCATCGCGCTGGTCATTCCTCACCAAAGTGGTTG